>CBDTZM010000055.1:0-8043 GCA_965364915.1 uncultured Pseudomonadales bacterium
ATGCGCAGCGGAAAATACGCTTCGATGTATTCGTTGGGTACGTTGGTGAACCCCGGCCACAGTGAATGGCCGTCGGGCCCATCGCCCATGGGTCGTCCGGGAATTCCGCCGAAACCGATCTGAAACAGCTGATACCACTGGCCTTGTTTGTCGTACCCGGAGTACATGAGGTGGGGGCTGTCAGAAAACCCCGCGGCGCACAAGAAATCCGGGCTGCCTTGGCCGAGCAGGCCGGAGATCACGTCGAAGATACGACCGAGGGCGTGGGTGCGGCACGAGAGTGCGGCGGGGCGTCGTGGCTTCAGCAGACAGCCCTCCGGGATGCGCACCTCCATGTGGTCGTAAAACCCGTCGTTGAACAGAATTTGCGGGTCGAAGACCGAAATCATGAAGGTGCCGCAGAACATCTTGAACATTTCTTCGTTCAAGAGAAAGTTGATGGACCCTGCGCTTTGCGGATCGGTGCCCTCGAAGTCGAATATCACCCGGTCGTCCTCGCGCCACATCGCGCAGCGAATCTTGTACGGTCCCATCCCCATACCGTCGTCGCAGATATAGTCCTCGAAGACCTGTTTGGTTTCCGACACGGTGTCCATGATGAGCTGTGTCATCGCGCGGCGGTTGCGTTCCAGCAACTCGTCCATCGCCGAGTAGAACACGTCGTCGCCGAAGCGTTCGGCGATTTCGATACAACGCCGCTCCGCCATGTTGCAAGCGGCGATGACCCCGTTGAAGTCGCCCTTGTTCCAGTGCGGCATTCGCGAGTTACGCAACACGATGTCGATGATGTCCTGTTGCAGTTCGCCTTTGCGGAATATCTTCACCGGCGGTACCGCGACGCCTTCTTCGAATATTTCTCGCGCGTCGATCGGCAGAGATCCCGGTACTTTGCCGCCGATGTCGGTCATGTGGCCGAAATGCGCGGCCCAGCACAGGTGCCGGCCATCCTTGAATATCGGCTTCATCACTAACCAGTCGTTCAAGTGACTTACCGCCGCGCCGCAACTATACGGGTCGTTGGTGAAAATCATGTCGCCTTCTTCGAGGACACCGGCGTAGGCTTCCATGAATCCGTTGATGAACGAGCCGAATTGGCCCACGACCATTTTGCCTTCCACGTTGGCGATCATGGGAAAGGCGTCGCCTTGTTCGCGAATACCGGGAGACATGGCGGTACGGAACAGCGTCGCGTCCATTTCCACGCGGGCGTTGCGCAGCGCGTTCTCGATGATGTCCAGCGTCACCGGGTCCACATCGATGCGTTTGAATGGGGCTTCGTTCGTTTGTAAGACCTGACCTGTCATGCGTTCACCTGTAGTTCCGTTAGGCCGATGATGAGGGGCTGATGAGGAGGTTGCCCTTGTCGTCGACGATCGCCTGGTGCTCTGGAAGCACAAGGGTGGTCGAGTCCATCTCCATGATGACGGCTGGCCCGACGATCCGATGACCGGGACAAAGCTTGCCGCGATCGTACAGGTTAGCTTCGTGCGAGTTGCCGTCAGCGAAAATATCGTGCGTGGTGACGATCGCGTCCTCTAAGGGGGCAGATTGTTTTGTGTTCGGTTCGATTGCGATATGGGTATCGGGCCCTTCGACGACCACGCGTAGATTCACGAACTCTTTCTGCGCGTCGAGTGCGAAGGTGAAAAGCTGATCGTGTAGTCGATCGAAGCGTTCGGCGATGGCGTCGAAGGCTTGGTTGGCGAGTTCGGTCTCGCTCGTGTCTACGGTTAACACCAGTCCTTGGCCGCTATAGCGCACGTCGACTTGAAACTGGGCGGTTACGTCCGCGTCGGAGACTTGTTGGTCGGCGCCATCGGACCCGCCGCCGCTCGTTTGTGCCAACATAGCGCTGCGGGCGGTTTGCTCGAGCGTTTGCAACTCCTGAACGATTGTGTCGGGTTGAATGTCATGGAACTTGGCGATCAACGTTCGAGAAGCCTCGTCGCGTAACCTTGTCGTGGCGTCGCCGTATGCGCACAGCACCCCGGGTCCGGGCGGTACGATGACCGGCCAGGCTTGGGTCAGCACGCCGAGCGCGTTGGCATGCAGTGGTCCGGCGCCGCCGAAGGCGATGAGCGAGAAATTGCGCGGGTCGTAACCCTTTTCGACGGACACCAAGCGTAGCGCGCCGAACATATTCTCGTTGACGATCTTGACGATGCCTTCCGCCGCCTCGTGTAACGAAAGTCCCATCGCGTCAGCGATCTTTTGAACGGCCTGCTCGGCAAGTTCGCGGCTAATTTCCATGTCGCCGCCAAGGCGTTGCTCGATGGGCAGGTAGCCGAGAACCACGTTGGCGTCCGTGACGGTAGGGTTTTCGCCACCATTTTGGTAAGCGGCCGGCCCGGGCACGGCGCCGGCCGAATCTGGCCCGACGCGCAGCGCCCCGGTCAGTTCGGGTACGTAGGCAATGGACCCTCCGCCGGCGCCGACGGTGCGCACGTCCAGCGAACTCGCTCGCACATTGATGTCCCCCACCGTGGTTTCCCGCCGGACGAGTGCTTGGCCATTTTCGATGAGCGAGACATCGGTGGACGTACCACCCATGTCGAATGTGAGCAGGTTGTCGAATCCCGCCTGTTGACCCACCCACAGCGCGCCGGCGACCCCGCCCGCGGGACCGCTCATCAGCATGTTGACCGGGTATTTGGTCGCGGCAGCCGCGGTGGACAGTCCTCCATCGGAACGCAGTATCGACAGCTTCGGTGCACCCATACGTTCGTCTAGTTCGCGCTGCAACTTATCGATATAGGTGGATACCTGAGGTCGGACGTAGGAGTTGACGACCGTAGTGATGGTGCGCTCGTACTCCTGCAGTTCGGGGATCACCTCCGATGATACCGAAACCGGAATTCCCGGCAGTTCCTCTTCGGCGAGCTCCGCCACACGCTGTTCGTGAGTGGCGTTGGTGAAGCTGTTGATGAGCGAGACGGTCAGTGCCTCGATGTTATGGCGCTTGAGCGAACGCAGCGCCTCGCGCGTTGCCGGTTCGTCCAGATCCTCGACGATGCTGCCGTCGGCGCCGATACGCTCCGGCACCTCCACCGTACATTCGAGCGGCGCCATCGGGTCCGACTTGTTGTACACGACCCAACCGCCCAATCCACCCGGCACGAAGGAGCGAGCGATCTGCAGCACCTGCCGGTAACCGCGTGTCGTCACCAAACCGACCCGGGCGCCGCGGCCGGTCAACACCGCATTGGTCGCGACGGTGGTGCCGTGGGTGACCTGGTTGATGAGGTTCGGGTCGATGCCGGCGTTGTCGCAGGTGCGGGCAATACCGTTCAAGACCCCGACGGATGAATCATCGGGCGTAGACGGTACCTTGGCCGTATGCACGGCGCCCGTTTCGGAATCCACCAGCAACACATCGGTGAAGGTTCCGCCCACGTCCACGCCGATCTTGTAAGCCATAAGTTACGCCGCCTCCGAATGGTTGCCGAGTTGCCAGGGCAGCGAGCGCCCGCCTAAATCATGTGCGACGAGTTTTCGAGCGAGCGCGACGACATCGAGCAACTTCTTGAGATCGACCCCGGTGTAAAAACCGGACTGCGCTAAAAGCGAAGCAAGGTCTTCCGTTGCGAGATTGCCGGCGGCACCGGGTGCGAATGGACAACCGCCGAGTCCGCCGATGCTCGCGTCGAATTTGCGGATGCCGCATTCCAGTGCTTGCCACGTGTTGGCGAGTGCCAGCGCTCTGGTGTCGTGAAAGTGTGCGGACAACCTCTCGGCGCCGAAGGCGGCAATGAGCCGGTTGAACAGCGACTTGATCTGCGCGGGATTACCCGCGCCGATGGTGTCGGCGATGATGACCTCGCTCGCCCCGGCAGCGAACATGCGCTCTGCGAGTGCCTCGATGTGTGATTCTGCCACCAACCCCTCGTAAGGGCATTCTACGGCAACAGACACGTAGGCTCTGGGCTTGATGGCATCCTTGCCGGCCTGGGTAACGATCTCTTCGCAGACCCTTATCGTCGTTTCCAGGTCCATGTTGATGTTCTTTTCGTTCATGGTGTCGGTGGCGGACAGCACCACGGCAACGGAGCGAACGCCTGCCGCCTGCGCCAGTTCGTAACCCTTTTGATTGGGCACGAGGGCGCTGAAGTCGGCGCGATCGAGATCGATGGCGGCGACCACTTGCTCTGCGCCGGCCATCTTCGGCACCGCCTTGGGGCTGACGAAGCTCGCGATTTCAACGGAAGGTACGCCGGCATCGACCAGGGCGTTGACGAGTGCAGCACGATCATGTGGTGCAACCGTGGCGGCGTCGTTTTGCAATCCGTCGCGCGGCCCGACGTCGTTGATGATTACCGTGTCCATAGCGTGTCCTCGTACGTGGGCGATGTGCAACGATGCTTAGGCAATAACCCCTTCGTCGATGCCTTCGTCAATTTGTGCTTCGGACAGTCCGGCCCAGCTCGTGAAGACTTCACGCGTGTGTGCGGCCAAGATGGGCGGCGGCGAGAAGCTCTCCAGCCCCGTATCGGACAACTTGATCGGATTACCCGGCACTTTCACGGTCCCGCCCTCCGGATGCTCTACGTCGACGACCATGTTGCGGTGTTGTATTTGCGGATCCGTAAGCGCCTGCGCCACATTGTTGACCCGCGCGCACGGAATTCGCGCGGCCTCGAGTTCGGTGAGCCAGTCGTCCGCGGCTCGTGTTTTGAGCTTCTGTTCGACCAAGGACTCGATGTGAGCTTGGTGCTCGAGCCTGACCGGCGCGGTGGCGAAATCTGCGTTGCGTAGCTCGTCGATGTCGAGCACATCGCACAGGGCGGGCCAAAAGGTGTCGCCGATCACCGCGATGATGATCGTGTCGTCCGCGGTCTCGAAGGTATTGTAGGGCGTGTGCACGAAGTGACTGTTGCCGATGGGGCCCGGCACGTCGCCCGACAGGGTGTACATCGTTGCCATGTAGTTAAGCAGGCTCACTTGCACGTCGAGCATCGAGATGTCCACGTGCTGACCGACCCCGGTCTGCAGGCGCGCCAGCAACGCCGCTTGAATACCCATCACGGCGAACATACCGCCGCCCAGATCGCCGATCGGAATGCCGGCACGCACCGCCTCCCCGGGTCCTGATCCGGTGATCGACATGCCGCCGCCGAGGCCCTGCACGATCTGATCAAAAGCCGGCCGCTTGTAGCGCGGGCCGTTTTCACCGAATCCCGACACCGAACAGGTGATGATGCGCGGGTTGATCTCGGCCAGGGTGGCATGGTCGACCTGCAGTCGCTTGGTCACATCGGCGGAGAAATTGTCGAGCACCACGTCGGCATGTTTCACCAGCTCGTAGAAATAGCCGCGGCCACCATCAGACTTGAGGTCGATCGCCACGCTGCGTTTGTTACGATTGAGCGTGAAGAAATATGCGCCCATGCCTTTGAACGAGTTCTTGGGATCCGTTTCCAACAATCGCCGCGTACCTTCGCCCGTATTCGGCGGCTCCACTTTCACCGTGTCGCAACCCAGATCCGCCAGGATCATGCCCGCATACGGGCCCGACAACATATGGGTAAGGTCGATGAGTCGGATACCCTCTAAAGGTTTACTGATCTGGTTAGTCATGATTGGGTGGTCATGTCTGAACGACGTTCCCGGTTCAGTGTCGTGATTCAGTCTGGCAGAATTGTATACAAAGGGCTACTTGGCCGTCAGCGAGGCCTGGGCTGCGCGAATGTGACTGCGCATGATCGCTTCGGCCCACAGCGGGTCGCGCGCATGCAGTGCTTGTAGCAGTTCCTGATGGTGGTGATGCGATTCGGCAATGCGCGCCACCGTGAAGGTCGCGGCAGTTCGCACTTGCAGCGCCTGCTCGACGAGCCGGGTCAACATGCTCTCTAGACGGGGGCTGCCGGAAGCTTCCCAGATGCAACCGTGCACGATCGAATTGAGCCGAAGAAATTCGGCGGTTTTCCTCGCGGCGGAGCCGTTGCCCGCGAGAACGGCATCCATTTCTTTGATTGAATCGGAAATTTTATTTAATAAAGTCAATGAGATACGTTCAGAAGCTCGTGCGGCGGCATAACCTTCCAGGAGCGCGCGCAAGGTAAAAAGGTCGTCGACGTCGTCGGCAGGCCATTGTTTGACGCGTGCGCCCTGATTGCGGTGCAGTTCGATCAGATCATCTGCCGCCAAGCGGTTCAATGCAGACCGTACCGGCGTGCGGCTGACTTCACAAAAATCCACCAGTTGCGCTTCTTTGAGGTGTTCCCCCGGCGCGAAGCGGCCCGAGAGGATGCCCTCGCGAACCTTGGCGTAAGCTGTTTCTACGGCGCGCGACATCTAACCTGCCAACTAGATGATGATTCCCATCATACCTGATAAGTGTATACAATCTCTCGGCCAACAATAGGGGACGAGAGCCATGACGATACGAATTCATACGCGAGTGCATACGCGGGTGTTGACGAGCTTAGCGCTAGTAGGCGCGATTCTCATGCCGCTGGTCTCGGTAGCCGCCACGATCGAGGAGGTGGTGGTGACAGCGCGGCGGCAGGCAGAAGCGTTATCGGACGTCCCGATTTCGGTGACCGTGTTTACCAGCGGTGATATTCAAGATGCCGGCATCTTCCGACCGGAGGATTTTATTTCGTTGACGAATAACGTGGTCATGGCAGATACCGCCAACGCCGGCGATACGCAGGTGACGATTCGCGGCATCACGTCAACGCGCGATGCGGAATCGAATTTCGCCCTGGTGGTGGACGGAGTCTTGAGTACCAACCCGAACTCGTTCAACCGCGAGCTGTTGGATGTCGCACAGATAGAGGTGTTGAAAGGACCACAGGGGGCCATATACGGCCGCAACGCTTCCAGCGGCGCGATTCTCATTACCACCAACAAGCCCGGCGATGAGGTTGAAGGTCGAATTACCGTCGGCGGTGGTAACAACGACAGCTACAGGGTCCAGGGGGTGTTGTCGGGCCCGCTCAGCGATAGCGTGGCCGGGCGGTTGAGCTTCTCGCAGCGGGAGACCGACGGCTTCAACCGGAATAAGTTTACCGGCAAGGATGACGTGGACTTTTTCGAGGACACCACCGTGCGAGGCCGATTGATCTTCGAGCAAGAATCCACAACTTGGGACCTGCGCCTCGGCTATTCGGAGGTCGAGAGCGGCACCATTAATTTCAACGCGGTTTTTGCACTGCCCGCGTTCACGAGCTTTGGCACGCCCGGGGATGAACTGTTCTTCGCTGACGTGAACGATCACAACTTCCAGTACATGTTTAACGTGCCGCCGAATAACGAGCAGGAAACGACCAACCTGTCCTTGAAGGTTGATCACAGCTTTGCCAACGGTCTTGAGCTCACCGTGATCGGCACGCTCAATGACTTGGAAGAGTCGTTGATTTCAGATGGCACCAGCGCCGCCTTCACGGGCTACTCAGGCGTACCGGCATGTGCTGCCTCGGTCACACCCGAAACCATTGCGCTGATCAACGGTGCACCACCGTCGTTCATATTTGCCCCGCCTGGTACACCGCCAACCGCGGCAAACAGCTTGTTGGCTGCGTACACGCCGACGGCATGCGACGGCTATCAATACCAAGAGCGCAATCAGGACGACATGAGTTTGGAGGTGCGTTTGGCAGGACCGTCCGAAGCCGACTACCGCTGGTTGGTGGGTGCCTACGTGGCGGAAATCGACCGTGAGGTGGTCGTCGGCTACGGCGGCGACCAAGGCCTCGGTTTCCAGGAAACCCCCTATGTCCCGGCGACCGGACCGAACCCGACCGATCTGTTGTTCTGGGATGAGTTTGACACGACGGTGTTGTCGGTGTTCGGCCAGGTGGCTTTCGATTTTGCCGACGACTGGGAACTGTCGATCGAGGCTCGCTACGACTATGAGGATCGCGAGGTCAGCAACAAAGTACCGACGGCGGCGTCCGTACTGTTGTTCGGCGGAGGCGCCCCATTGAATCCGGCGCGTACCAACATCAACGATCCGATCCCGGACCGGGACGATACGTTCAGCCAGTTCCAGCCGCGCATCGCGTTGCGCTACGAGCTCGATGAGAGTACGAGCTTCTACGG
>CBDTZM010000056.1:0-8007 GCA_965364915.1 uncultured Pseudomonadales bacterium
AGCTGAGATTGCAGCTTTTTGAAAGCCTCATCCAGATCTGGCGGACCCTGGTCGCCTCGATTGCCCCAGGGATCTTTGTCGTTGCCGCCGGGTTCGTTCCACGCCATCGGGTACTCCGTTATTAATTAGGCAGGGAGGAAATTCTAGGGACGGGGTCGAGGTTGCGCAACAACACTCGGGGTGTTCTACGCAATCGGTGCAAAAGGCGATCGTCAGCACGAACGGTCAACGACACTTGTCCATCATCCGCAATCTGCTCATCCAGCACCGCTCCAACCTCGTACAACCACGCTCGCGTTTTGCCTTGGGACGCGGGAAGTAGTACCTCGATCGGGGAGGCTTCGACCCCCAACGCCTCGCTCAACCTCTCAATCAAATTCTCGAGCCCGGCCCCGGTCTTGGCGCTGACCCACACGCCGCCGGTCAGCGACGGTTCGCGGCTACCGACTAGATCGGCCTTGTTCAACGCCGTCACCATCGGCACCGCTGCAGCACCTATCTCGTCCAATACCGCTAGCACGTCGGCAACCCGACGGTCGGTATCCATCACGCTGCCATCCACCACATGCACGAGTAGATCGGAACCGGCGACCTCCTCGAGGGTGGCCTTGAACGCGTCTACCAGCGTATGCGGTAGGCGACTGATGAACCCCACGGTATCGGCCACCACCACATTACCCACACCCGGCACTTTGAGCCGGCGCATGGTGGGATCCAGGGTGGCAAACAGCCGGTCTTCCGAAGTCACATCGGCACGGGTCAGCGCATTGAACAGCGTCGACTTACCCGCGTTGGTATAACCCACGAGAGCAATGGTCGGAGTACCCGAACGGCGGCGGCGGCGGCGGCCCCGCCCGCGGCGCTTCTCAACCTGGAGGAGTTTTTTTTGCACGGTCTTGATGCGCGCCCCCAGCATCCGTTGGTCGAGCTCCAATTGGGTCTCGCCGGCGCCGCGCAAGCCGATCCCGCCTTTCTGACGATCAAGGTGGGTCCAACCCCGAATCAACCGCGTTTGAGCGTGTTTCAGCTGTGCGAGTTCAACCTGCAACTGGCCTTCATGGGTGCGGGCGCGATCTGCGAATATATTGAGGATCAGTTCGGTACGGGTCATCACCCGGCACTCTAAGGCCAACTCCAAGTTGCGCTGTTGCCCGGGGGTCATGTCGAAGTTGACCAAGACCAGGTTGGCGTCGGTGGCAACGACTCGGCCTCTGACCTCATCCACCTTGCCCGACCCTACCAACCAACGCGGATGCGCCTTGTGGCGATTGGCGAGCATCTCGCCTACCACGTCTATGCCGGCAGAGCGCGCCAACTCCTCAAACTCTTGGGGGTCGAAGGGCTCGATGTCGTCTAGCTGAATGTGCAGTAGGACGGCGTGCCGGCCTACGTCGAACCGGTCAAAAAACAATGTTGGTCCTTAGCGAGGTCCCCGGACGATTACTCGTCCGACGCTTCATCCCCGTCGTCTGGCGGCGCGAGGCGCACGTTACGAGAGGGTACCACGGTGGATATGGCATGCTTGTAGACCATCTGGCTGACCGAGTTGCGCAGCAGTACCACGAACTGATCAAACGATTCAATCTGGCCTTGCAGTTTAATGCCGTTCACCAAGTAAATAGATACCGGAATGCGTTCCTTGCGCAGCGTATTCAGGTAAGGGTCTTGTAGGGAATGCCCTTTTGACATGTTCTTCTCCTTTCATTATGCCCATTTATCTATTTTTTCAGCCTTGTTATTCGATCTACGTTTAATCGCATTGCTGGCTGTGCGTGTCGGGCCGGCCTACTCCTTTGATTCGAACGCTTTCTGGTCGTGCTTGCGTTACTGTGTCCGACATTCCTACGGACTTTTAGTTCACGACTAGTCCACTGACTAGTTCACTAACGCAACGACGGCCATCGGCGACCTTCAAGGCCTGACCTACTATGGCCACACCCCTCTGTTATTGCAACAACCGGCCGTTTGTAAGCTGCAGGATCTGCTCTGCCAGCCCCGCGCCATCGCCCCACGTCAGCTGCGCAATCCAACCCCATCCCCGCAGCCAAGTGAGTTGCCGCTTCGCCAGTTGTCGAGTCGCGGCGATGGCTTTGTCGCGCATCTCCAGCGCATCGCACTCGCCCTCGAGATGTTGCCACATCTGCCGGTAGCCGACGGCGCGCATCGAAGGTAGGTCCCGGTGCAAGCTGCCTGCCGCCCTGAGGGCGGCGACCTCGCTCTCGAAACCGTCCGTCAACATGGCGTCGAAGCGTTCGGCAATGCGCCGATGCAGTTCGTCCCGGTTGTCTGGGAGTATCGCTACCTCGATGAGTTCCTCGCCCAAACGTACCGCCGCTGTGGCACTGCCTTGTTCACGCCAAAGCTCTGAGATCGGTCGTCCCGTCGTTTCGATGACCTCGAGCGCGCGTTGCAAGCGTTGCGTGTTGTTGGGATGAATGTTGGCGGCCGCCTCGGGATCGACCCGCTGCAGACGTTCGTAGAGCGCCTGCCAGCCCTGCGCCGAGGCTTGATCGACAATCCGCGCGCGCAGCTCGGGATCGGCACGGGGTAAGTCCGCAAGCCCGTCACGAAATGCCCGGGCGTACAGCATCGTGCCACCGACGATCACAGGCAACCTACCAGCGCCGAGCGCGATGGATACTTGTCGATCGGCGTCCTCCACGAAGTTCGCTGCCGAATACGCATCGGCGGGTTCGCGGATATCGATCAACGCATGTGGATACCGCGCCATGGTGTCCCGGTCGGGCTTGGCGGTCCCAATATCCATGCCGCGATAGACCATGGCCGAGTCCATGCTGATGAGATGACACGGAAGACGATCGGCAAGCGCCATGGCGATATCGGTCTTGCCGACCGCGGTTGGGCCCAGCACCGTGAGAATCGGCATCTACTGCGAACCTGAGGTTCGAAACGCCCTACCGATCACTATTGACCCCTATTGGCCCCGGAGAAATTGGCGATCGAGATCTTTGAGCGTCTGCACGGTGAACGTGGGCCGACCGTGATTACATTGCTCCGCGTTCTCCGTACCTTCCATCTCACGCAGCAACGCATTCATCTCGTCTATCGATAATTGCCGATTGGCCCGTACCGACCCGTGGCAAGCCATGGTCGCCAGTAAATCGTCCTGACGATTGGCAACCTCGCGGCTATCGATCTGGTGTTTATCGTCGAGTTCCAAGTCGGCGTGGTTTGACAAATCAGTCAACACATCACGCGCCAACCCCTCGATATCGCCACCCGCCAACAGCGCAGGAATTTCGCGAACCACCACGCTACTGGTTCCGGTGCGATCGATGACGAGCCCCATCGCCACGATTTCAGCGCAGGCAAGCTCGGCCAACTCGGCTTCCTGCTCTGTGGTGTCTAGCGCCAAGGGCACCAACAAACGCTGGGTCGCAACACCCTGGGCCGCGACTGCAGTCTTCAGCTTTTCGTACGTTACACGTTCGTGGGCCGCGTGCATGTCGACGATGACCATGCCTTCGGCATTTTGGGCGATTATGTAGATACCGTGAAGCTGTGCGACCGCATATCCGAGAGGCGGAACATCGCCTTTGCTCGTCGCGACCGGGTGTGCCGACGCGCGATAGCTCGCCAGCCGTTCGGCAGCGACGAGCGTAGCGCCGCCCAACCCTAGGCTCGGCTGATCTGCGGGCCGATACGACACAACACCCGTTTCGGTGACGTTGGTCGGCGGCGGCACCGACCCCGGACGCACATCGCGTAATGCTCTTGCAAGACTCGCAAATATGAAATCGTGGACATCGCGGGCGTCGCGAAAGCGCACCTCGAACTTGGTCGGATGAACATTGACATCCACACTTGCCGCTGGGATTTCGAGATAGAGGACAAACACAGGGTGGCGGCCATGAAACAACACATCCCGATAGGCTTGCCGGATCGCATGGGCGACGAGCCTATCGCGCACCACTCGACCGTTGACGAAAAAGTACTGCTGGTCGGTTTGTTTGCGCGATACGGTAGGTAGACCCACCCAACCGGTGAGGTGCAGCGAACTGCGATGTTCGTCGATGGTGATTGACCGACTGACGAATTCGCGGCTCAAGATGGTCGCCAATCGCTGCTGTGGCGAGCCAGCCGGCAATCGCAGGTGCTTGCCACCTATGCCGATTTCGAAAGCCACGTCGAAACGGCCCAAGCTCAGTCGTCGCAGGCAGAGCTCGACGTGATTTGCCTCGGTGCGCTCGGTTTTCAAGAACTTGCGTCGTGCCGGGGTGTTGAAGAAGAGGTCATGCACCTCCACGGTCGTGCCGACCGGATGCGCCCGCGGGCCCGACGCACGCGGCTGCCCGCCGAGTATCTCGAGAAAGCTGCCGGCCTCTTCACCTTGGGTTCGACTCGTGATGGTCAAACGCGCAACCGAGGCGACGCTAGCGAGCGCTTCACCCCGAAAACCCAAACTGGCGACGCCCAACAGATCCTCCGCGGTCGCGATCTTGCTGGTCGCGTGACGGCTGACCGCAAGGTGTAAGTCCTCGGCATGAATACCATCGCCGTCGTCACGGACCATCACGCGCTTGACACCGCCCTGTTCGATTTGAACTTCGACCTTGCCCGCGTTGGCGTCCAGACTATTTTCGACGAGCTCTTTGACCGTCGAAGCGGGTCTTTCCACGACCTCGCCAGCCGCGATCTGATTCGCAACGAATTCCGACAGTTCCGCAACACGCCCGCCCATAGGCACAATGTAGCGAAGGGCAGTTTGCTCCGCAAACGCGCCTTGCTGCGCAAGCGGGTGAAACAGCTAAAGAAGGTTTAGCTACTGGGCGGTATCAGTATGACTTGACCCACGCGGATACGGTCCGTGGCCAGCCCGTTGACCCGCCGTATGGTCTCCGTGCTGGTGCCGTACCGCGCTGCGATGGCCGAAAGCGTATCGCCGCGCTCAATCGTGTAGCGCACGTCGCCTTGTGTCCGGTTGTACGCTAGCAGTGTCCCGGCGGGCGGCGAGTTTTCGAGGGTTAGCCGCAGGCCATCGTAAATGGCCCCGGCAATACGGTTTTGATAGTCCGCGCGATTCAACTGCCGGGCTTCTCCCGGATTGGATATGTAGCCGGTCTCGATCAACACGCTCGGAATATCGGGCGACTTCAGAACCACGAAGCCCGCTTGTTCCACCCGCTTCTTGTGTAGCTTGGCGACCCGGTCCAACCTACCGAGGATCGCGGCCCCCGCTTCGATGCTGGCAAGCCGATTGGCGTCCATAGATAGATCCAACAATACGTGCGCCAACAGATCGTCCTTGTCATCGAGACTGACGTCGCCAACGCCACCGATCAAATCCGAGCTGTTTTCCTTCTCCGCTAGCCAGCGTGCCGTCTCGCTCGAGGCTCCGCGGTCGGACAAAGTGTAAACCGACACCCCGTTTACACTGGCGCTCTTGAACGCATCCGCGTGTATGGAAACAAACAGATCCGCACGCTCGGCGCGGGCAATCTGCATGCGCCGGCGCAGGGAAACGTAGTAGTCGCCTTTGCGCACGAGCACCGCGCGGTAGCCGGACGTGTCGTTGAAGCGCTTGGCGAGCCGTTTTGCGAGAGACAATACAACGTGCTTCTCGCGAATTCGGTCCACGCCGAGCGCGCCCGGGTCCTCTCCGCCATGACCGGCGTCGATCGCAATCACGACGTCGCGGCGTCCCGCAGGCTGCGCAATCGGTACCGACGCTGCAATGTCATGTGCTTCCGAGAACAGATCCACGACCAGTCGATGGCCATACGGCGGCACCGGTGCCAGCGCAAACCCCTTCGGCGAGAGCTTGCCTTTGACGTCGAGAACCAAACGATAGCCGTTGCCGCGGGGCGCAGCACGCATGCCTTTGACGCGCTGTCGCCCAAGTGCCGCCATGGCCGGATCGAAGCCCGGCGCCAGGGTAGCGTTCTCGAGATCAATGACGATTCTTGCCGGATCGGACAACGTGAACAATGCATACTTCACCGGCCCCGACGTATCGAAAACGACCCTCGTATACTCCGGCGCTTCGTGCATACGCACGCTCTCCAGAACCTCGGCGAATGCTGGAAAGGTCGCTAGGAAACTAATCGCTAACAAGAATCTCGACACGGCGTCCTTGGCGTTCGGTAGATAAATGAACCTGCACGTTTGGTTGCGGCAAGCGTTCGAGACCATGATCCGGCCATTCAACCAGTTTGATGAGATTCGCCGCCATGAGTTCGTCGATACCAATGAAATCCAGTTCTTGACTGTCCACAATTCGGAAGAGGTCAAAGTGGTATACGGATTGGTCTTCATAGGGCTCAAGCAACGTATAAGTTGGACTCTTCACCGGGCCAGAATAGCCTAAGGCGCGAAGTATGCCGCGGACGAGGGTGGTCTTTCCAGCACCAAGTTCGCCTCGTAGGAACACGATGGCATCCCCTTGAAAGCCGTTGGCACCCGTTAGCAGCGCCGCAAGTCGCCCGCCAAGCGTTAGTGTCGCGGCTTCGTCCGACAAAAACTGCGACCGCGGAAAGTTGTGTTTCATCGCAACAGGCGCGCAATTGCGGGTAGCAAATCGGTTGCCAAAAGGCCGCGTTCGCCAACTTGTTCCGCCGCGACATCGGCGGCGTAGCTGTGTAGGCAAACACCCACCTTGGCGGCCAACTGCGGCTCGAGGCCCTGCACGAGCAAACCGCCGATGACGCCGCTCAAGACGTCGCCCATGCCGGCGGTCGCCATACCGGGATTGCCGTGGGAACAAATACCGATGCCTGGGGCATGGGGCATGGCACTTGCGCATACGCTGCCGGCGCCTTTGAGAACTGCGACCCCTTGCACCATCGTTGCCAAGCGACCGGCAGCCGCCAGCCTATCGTTCTGCACGTGCACCGTATCGATTGCGAGCAATGCTGCGGCTTCCGCTGCGTGAGGGGTCACGACCGCCCCGGTGAGCCGCGGTTTGAGTTCTGCCAGCCAACGTAAGCCATCGGCATCGACAAGTAGCGGTTTGTCGGTACGCACAACCGATTCGAATAGTTGCCGGCCCCACGCATCGCCCCCTAGGCCGGGACCCAATACGATGCCGGTGGCCCGGTCTATGAGGTCGTGCACCGCAGAATCATCGGAGGCATCCAGCACCATCAATTCCGGTCGGCGCGCAAGTATTGCCGGACGATGTTCGGGCCGTGTCACAACGCTGACCAGTCCGGCCCCGGTGCGCAGCGCAGCCTCAGCAGCCATGAGCGGCGCGCCGCCCATGCTCGTATCGCCGCCGATCACGACAAGGTGTCCAGCCCCATGTTTGTATAAATTGACATCTCGTTTAGGCAGATCGGCACGATCAAACCGCAACGTCGACGCACCCTCAACCGCATCGAACACGGCATCGGGCACGCCCAACGTGTCGTGTATAAGCTCGCCGCGAAAACTGAGTCCCGGACCGGTGTGCAATCCGACCTTCTCACCGATGAAACTGACCGTCACGTCGGCGTGCACAGCATCACCCAATACGGCGCCGGTGTCGGCACTGACGCCGGTTGGTACGTCTATCGCCACGACAGGTTCGCGACGGTCGTTGATGGCGGCGACCGACGCAACGTAGGGCTCACGCAGCACGCCCTCGAGTCCGGTCCCAAGCATTGCATCGACCAGCACGTCTCCTTGCATGGCGGCCACCGTGGTGTTGGGTTGCACGCCACGCTCGAGAGCCCAATCTTTGGCCAGTGCGGCAGCGCCATGAAAAGTTGCGTCGGCGTCGACCTGCGCAAGCTGAACGCCGATACCGAGCTCGCGCGCAAGACCGGCAATGACATAGCCATCACCGGCGTTGTTGCCTTTTCCGCAGTACACGCCAAGCGTTCGAGCTTCAGGCCACCGGTCGACAAGCACCTCGAAAGCCGCACGGCCCGCCCGCAACATGAGCTCGAACCCTGGGATACCGTGCTCTTCGATCGCCAGGCGATCGAGCTCTCGGCATTGCGCGCTGGTGTAAAGCTGCACGGACACTGCGGTTCCTCTAAGTTGCGCAACAGCGTGAACGGCAGG
>CBDTZM010000057.1:0-8006 GCA_965364915.1 uncultured Pseudomonadales bacterium
TAGGTGGCTTGTAACAACGCGTAACCCCGGGTATCTCCTAGCACTTCGGGGAACATCTTGTTCATGACATAAGACGCGCACAAATGCGCGTCTTGATCCACCACGATGGTCGAGCCGCCCCAGCCACCCCAGTAGGCGATGTTTTCGTTCGGCCCCATGGGCAGCACATCGCTCGTCAACCCATAACCCATACCGAAACGCACCGGTACGCCCAGCACCAGATCCTCACCGTTGGTCTGTTCGTCGAAGATAGCGCGACAACCGGCTTCCGACATGAGCGTCTTGCCGAACGCGGTGCCCAGGTTTGCAACAAGCGTCTGCACGCCCACCACCGACCGCGCATTACCGTGCCCGTTCGCGGCGGGAATCTCCGCCTGTCGCCAGCCGTCGGTGCCGGATGCGTTGGCGTTGATGGCAGGATTCTTGAAGGTACGTGCGGCGATGCTGTCTTTCTCCGCGTCCGCTGCCGGCGAGGCCGAGTCGGGCGGCACCAGCTCGCCGATGCGGTGATAGTGTTCCGGTCCCGTACCGATGTGGAAGTCTGCGCCGAGCGGTCCGGCAAGCTCCTCTTTGAAGAACTGACCAATCGAGCGACCCGTTATGCGACGCACCACTTCACCGATGAGATGGCCCTGCGTCATCGCGTGGTAGCCGCTCGCCGTACCCGGCTCCCACCAGGGCGCTTGGCGGGCCAGGGCGTCGACCATCTTGTCCCAGTCGTACACGTCGTCACCGATCATCGGTTCATCCATGCCGGATAGGCCGGCGGAGTGACTCATGAAATGCCGGACCTCAGTATTCTCCTTGCCGTTTTGCGCATATTCCGGCCAGTACTTCGCAACCGGCGCGTAAAAGTCGAGCTCGCCTCGATCGGCCAACAGCAGTGCCGAGATCGCAGCCATGGTTTTGGTTGTCGAGTAAACATTGACGATGGTGTCTTCTTCCCACGGCAAGGACTTGGCGCGGTCGCGATGGCCGCCCCATAGATCGACGACGTATTCGCCTTCGACGGAGACTGCCACGGAGGCGCCGACGTCGTCCCGTTCGGTGAAGTTCTCCTCGAACATGACTTTGACTTTTTCGAACTTCGGATCGCAGGTGCCTTGAATGTCCAATACGTATCCCCGGTCAAATAAACGAACGCGCAACCTTACAGTACAATCTGCCGCCACACCAAGGGGAACGGCATGCTAAAACGTCTGCTTTCGATCGCGGCAAAAGCCGCTCCTACCTTGCTGCTCGCAGCGTGCGCGTCGACCGGGCCGCTGATCGAAACGTATGACCTGTTGATCGAAAACGGGACGATCTACGACGGCAACGGCGGCGTACCCTACCAAGCAGACATCGCCATCCTCGGCGACCGAATTTCCGGCATAGGCGACTACGACCCAAGGTATGCGGCACGCGTGATCGATGCCGAGGGTCTTGCCGTGGCGCCGGGATTCATCAACATGCTCAGCTGGGCCACCGAGTCGCTCATCATCGACGGCAATAGCCAGAGCGACATACGCCAGGGCGTTACGCTCGAAGTGTTCGGCGAAGGTGCCTCCATGGGGCCGTTATCGCCCGAGACCAAGGTGTGGGCAAAAGCCCGACAGGGCGATGCCAAGTTCGATATCGAATGGTCTACGCTCGGCGAGTATCTGGAGTTTCTGGAGCGCAAAGGTATCGCGCCCAACGTCGCTTCGTTCGTTGGCGCGACGACGCTACGCGTGCATCAGATCGGCTTCGAAGACCGGCCGCCCACACCGGAGGAACTAGACAAAATGCAAGAACTCGTGCGCGAAGCCATGCGCGAAGGCGCGATGGGGGTCGGATCTTCATTGATCTACGCGCCGGCGTTCTATGCCCAGACCGACGAGTTAGTGGCACTCATGCAAGCGGCCGCCGAGTACGATGGCATGTACATCTCGCACATGCGCAGCGAAGGCAACCGCCTGCTGGAGTCGATCGACGAGTTGATCCACATCGCCGAGGCGAGCGGTGCACCGGCAGAGATCTACCATCTGAAGATGAGCGGCCAGGACAACTGGCACAAATTCGACGATGTCGTGGCGAAGGTCGAAGCGGCGCGCGCACGCGGTATCCGCATCACGGCCGATATGTACACCTATCCCGCCGGGTCTACCGGTCTGGACGCCGCCATGCCGCCGTGGGTGCAGGAAGGCGGCTACGCTGCTTGGGCAGCGCGCCTGCAGGACCCGGACATTCGGGCGCGCGTCATCAAAGACATGACCACGCCTACCGATGCGTGGGAAAACTTGTTTCTAGCAGCCGGGCCAGACAAAACGTTGCTCGTCGGATTTCGCAACCACGATCTCAGGAAATACACGGGCAAGACGCTAGCCGAGGTCTCCGCATTGCGCGGGACTTCACCGACCGTCACGGCGATGGACTTGGTCGTGGAGGACGGCAGTCGTGTGCAAGTCGTCTACTTTCTGATGTCGGAAGCGAACGTCGCCAAAGGTGTCGCGCTGCCGTGGGTCAGTTTTGGCTCCGACGCAGGCTCGCTCGCAACCGAAGGGGTGTTCCTGAACACCAGCACGCACCCACGTGCGTACGGCAACTTCGCCCGAGTACTCGGCAAGTACGTGCGCGACGAGAACGTGGTGCCCATGCAAACCGCCATTCACAAGCTGACCAAACTACCAGCAACCAACCTGCAGGTTCGCGAACGAGGCGAGTTGCGTGAGGGCTACTACGCAGACGTGGTGGTTTTCGACCCGTTGGGAATTCAAGACCACGCAACTTTCGCCAAACCGCACCAATACGCCACAGGCATGGTTCACGTGTTCGTCAACGGCGAGCAGGTGTTGAAGGACGGTGAGCACACCGGCGCGCGCCCGGGACGCGTGGTGCGGGGACCGGGTTGGGTAGGGTGGGCAGACTAACTAAGCCGCCGGCACCTCGAACTTGAAGAACTTGGCCGCGTTCAGGCCCAGAATCTGAGCGCGCTCTTGTTCGGTCAGGAAGCCCATCGTACGTTCGATGGCTGCCGCCGAGTGCGGCCAAGTGCCTTCGTGATGCGGATAGTCGTTGGCCCACATGAAGTTACCGGCGAGGTCGTGCGCCTGGGCGTCGCGTAACCCCGGTTCGTCTTCCTGAAAGCTCGCCATGCCGTGAGCGCGAAAATAGTCGGACGGCAGTCCCTGCAGTTTCGGCTGCACCCACATATGGTGCTTCTTGAAGGCCTCGTCCATGGCGGTCAGCGCCCACGCGACCCAGCCGATGCCGGCTTCGATGGTCGCGAAACGCAGCCCCGGAAAGCGCTCGAACACGCCGGATGCACACAGGTTCGCCAGCGGTTCGATGGTCGGCGCCAGCGAATGCGACACGTAGTTGATCACCGCACCGCCATTGCCTTGGGCCGCACGCGGATCGCGACCGGTCGAGACGTGGAAGGTCATCGGTAGATTCGCATCCTGAACCGCCGCCCAAAAGGGATCGAACATCGGCAGGTTGTAGTTCGGGTCCCGGGCGTCGTGCGGGCCGAAGATCGGTTTGCACGGCAAGGTTAGCCCCCGGAAACCGAGCTTGGCGGCACGCTCGACTTCGGCGATGGAGCCTTCCATGTCACCGGTCGCCAGGCACGCCATCGGCGACATGCGATCGTTATAGGGACCGAAGGTTTCCCAAGCCCAGTCGTTCCAGGCGCGGCAGCAGGCCATGGCAAATTCCGGGTCCGGCGTTGCCCACATCGCGAGACCCTTGTTCGGAAAGATGATTTCCGCGTCGACCCCGTCGGCGGCCATGTCGGCCAAGCGTTCTTCGGGCGTGGCACCCGATTTGTTGCGCAGCCCGTCTTCGCCTTCTAGCGGTTGCTTGAAACGAATGCGCGTCGGCCGGTAGCCCTCGGTGATCTGCCAGCGATCGCCTTTGTCATCGGTGTCAATGCGCGGTAGGCGATGTTTCAAGCTCTCATCGACTCGGCTCGACAAGAAATCGAAGGGTTCGTTGGCGTGACAATCGGCCGAGACCATGAAGTACTTGTTCGCGGCACCGGGTCGCGCGCTGTGTTTCCAGCCTGTTGCGCCCGGCGTTTCCAGCCGCCATGCATTTGCCGTATCGCTCATGGTTTTCTCCTATCCGTTTCCCGTCCGGAGCCGCCACTGTAGCAACGTGAACGGCGTATCTGCGTCCGTATGATGTTCGAATACTGCCTCAACTGCGGCACCGATGGGAACGTCTTGATGCGGATCGCCCACCAAATTTCCGACCAGGCGGACGTTGTCGGCCTGCGGTAACTCGACCAACACCACTAAATATGGGCCCTGATCCTCGAGCGCCGGGTGCACTGGGTGCCAAACGCGCTCGAAACTGTAGATGCGTCCGGTGGTCGCCACCACCTCGAAGTCGAGATCGAAACTCAAGCAATGGTGGCACACCCATTCAGGACCCCACTGCCAACCTTGGCAAGCGTTGCAACGTTGCAGGGTGATCTGTTCGTCCCTCAGGCCGTCCCAGTAGGGTTGATCCAACGGCGACGGCGCGGGTTGCGGCAATCCGGACGCTAAGTATGAGTCGCTCATAGCGTAGCCTCCGCTCCGAAAATACAACAACTCACCGGTGTCACCATGGGACCCGAAATCACCATCGACACCTCCGCATCTGCGACCTGGCTGGTGGATTCGCCCCACAGTTGCCGTACGGCTTCTACGTTCAAGCCAAGGCCGTGCATATAGCACTCCGCCAGGTTACCGCCGCTGGTGTTGAGCGGTAGGTCGCCGTCGGGGGCCAGGAACCGGTTGTTGACAAAGAACTCGTTGCAACCGTCCGGTTCGCAAAAGCCGTGCTCGACGATGCTCATCAACACACCGCCGGTGAAGTTCTCGTAGCTCTGCAACACATCGACGTCGGCGGGCGTTACGCCGCCCGCCGCAAAAAGCCTGGGCGCCAGGGTTTTGAACGCCGACGTCGCGTAATCCGGCGTGTTGTGTACCGAAGCGCCGGCTCGATAGTGGGATCCCGAAGCCGCGGACAACAGGTATGCGGGCGCATTGGCGAAGTCTTTGGCGCGCTCGGCCGCGACCAGCACCATGGCCGCAGCACCGTCGTTTTCCAAACAGCAGTCGAACAGATGAAAGGGTTCGACGATCCACCTCGAGGCGTCGTATTTGGCTTCATCGAGCGGCCTGCCATGCATGACGGCACGCGGATTGTTCTGCGCATGGTGGTACGAGGCGAGCGAAATCGATCGCAAGGCCGGTTGTTCGACCCCGTGATCGTGCATGAAACGCTGCACCTTCATCGCGAACATCTGCGCGGGCGACATCAACCCGTAGGGGATCGTATGGGCCCCGTCTCCGGCGATGGCGTTACGCCGTGGACCTTGCCCAAAGCGCCCAAACTGCCCCTGGGCGAGGGCGCGAAATACCACCACGCAGTCCGCCATGCCCGTCGCTATCGCCGCCGCGGCGTTGCCGATGGCGGCAGATCCGCCGCCGCCACCACCGCCCCACTGCATGTTGGCAAACCGCAGTTCTTTGCAGCCAAGGGCCGCCGCCAGTTTCGACGGATCGCTGCGATCGTTGCTGTACGAGGCGAAGCCGTCCACGTCTTTTGGCGATAGTCCGGCGTTTTCACAGGCTTTGACGATGGCTTTGAGCGCTAGTTTGAACTCGGCGTCCGGCGCTTCGCCGCGCTTGAAGTAGTCGGTTTCACCCACGCCAACAACGGCCACCCGGCCGCGTAGTGATCGATCCATCTTGTTCCTTCAGAAGTCTCCCTTGATTCGACCTTACCGCACGTGCCTGCGCTTTCCAATTACCGCGCGGGTTGGTTATCGTTAGGGCACAACAAACTAGGGAGGAAGACGATGCCAATCAATCCGGATGCCGTCGGTGCAGAGGGCGGACCCGTCAAACGCAGTTGGACATCGAAAGATGCGTTGTTGTATGCGGTGGGCGTCGGCGCCGGCACCGACGAACTGCAGTTCACGACAGAGAACACCAAGGACACCACGCAAAAAGTACTACCGACCTTTGCCGTCATCATCGGCGGGGGCGGATCGCCCATGGATAAAGTCGGCTCGTTCAATCCGGCGCTCATGGTGCACGGTGAGCAGGGCATCGAGCTTTTCGACGAAATCCCTGCCGACGGCGAGATCGAAAGCGTCGGCAAGTGCATAGGCATCTACGACAAAGGCTCGGCGGCCGTATTGGAGTTCGAATCGACCTCCACCAACGTCGCTACCGGCAAACCGCTCTTGAAGACACGCATGAGTCTGTTCTGCCGCGGCGAAGGCGGTTGGGGGGGCGATCGCGGACCGAGCGAGAAGCTGGAATTTCCCGAGCGGGACGCGGACCACCAAATCACGTACAAAACCCGCGAAGACCAGGCGTTAACCTACCGCTTGTCGGGCGATCGCAATCCGCTGCACTCCGACCCGTCGTTTTCCGCGATGGGCGGTTTCGAGAAGCCCATTCTGCACGGCTTGTGCACGTGGGGCTTCACCGGCCGCGCGCTATTGCACGCGTTGTGCGGCGGCGATCCTTCGCGCTTCAAGAGCATGAACAGCCGTTTCTCGAGACCGGTCATTCCAGGAGACGAGCTCACGGTTTCGATGTGGATAGACGGTAACCAGGCGCTGTTTCGAACCACTAACCAAGACGGCCTGCCGGTGATCGACCAAGGGTTATTCACATTTTCTTAACAAGGAAGACAACGCCATGAGCTATGCACAAGATCGCGTGCTCTACGACGCCGACAGCCACATTATGGAGCTGCCGAACTTCTTGAGTGATCACGTCGATGCAAACATGCGCGATCGCGTACCCGCGATTAATTTCGGCGCAAATTCCGGGTTACAACGCAACTTGGATGACTTCGTGACGCAAGGGTGTTGTCACACCGACGACGACGTTGCCCGCATGCTGGAGCTCGGCGACGAACTGATCCGCGGCCCTAAGGGTTATGAGGCGCTGGGCGCGTTCAATTCAAGCGAGCGTTCCAAGGCCCTCGACCTGCTGGGGTTCAAAAAGCAACTCGTGTTCGCGTCGGTCAGTGAAGGCGTGGTGTTCTCGACCAAACTCGACATGGACGTACGCTACGCGGCCGCTCGTGCGCACAATCGCGCCATGACCGCGTTCTGCGAGAACGACGATCGGCTGATGGGTATCAACGCCATCACCCTCGACGACCCGGAACTCGCTATCAAAGAGCTAGACCAAATTCTGCAGACCGGCTGCGGTGCGGTCTGGGTGCCGCATCGCGACTGCGGCGGCCGCTCGCCAGGGCACGACGACTTCGACCCCTTTTGGGCGCGTCTGGAAGAGGCTCGGGTGCCGTTTGTCATTCACATCGGCGGCGATGCCTTGCAGGTGCCGAAGGCTTGGATGAACAACGGCAGACCGATGCCGAAAGATTGGCTCGGCGGCGGCGAAAACGTTCGCGGCAAGGACATGACGAGCGTGCATCACGCAGCCGAAAGATTCTTGAGCATGATGGTGCTGGACGGCGTGTTCGAACGCTTCCCGAAGCTAACCGGCGCCAGTGTCGAGCTCGGTGCGGGGTGGGTGCCGCAGATGCTCGACCGGTTGGACTGGATCGTCGACATCTGGGGCAAGACCGACGCGGAACTCAAGAAGCTGACGCGCAAACCCTCCGAGCAGCTCATCGAACAGTTTGCCTTCACGCCTTACGTCTACGAGGACATCGGCAAGATCATCCGCCAATCGGATGCGGCGCTATATCTGTTCTCCAGCGACTACCCGCATCCCGAGGGCGGACGTAGTCCGTTGTCGCGCTACGAGACGTCGCTTGAGGGTTTAGATGAGAAGGTTCAGGCCAAGTTCTACTACGAGAACTTCAAGCGGGTGTTCGATATCGCCTAGACGCCTCGGATCGCACGCAGCGCCTGAATCAGGTTCAATTTGCAGCATCTGGGCCACCCGCTGCGCGCGGTTGGGGCTGGCGGGACCTTTCTGGCGATGCTCGTACTCGCCGGCATGGCGCTATGGCAGGTGCTATCGGGGATGTAGCGCCATTGATAGGGGCGGTTTCGGCCT
>CBDTZM010000058.1:0-7931 GCA_965364915.1 uncultured Pseudomonadales bacterium
CATCACAAAGTATGACCACACCGCCGGCAGCGAGTGATGCCCTAGCATGTAGAAGAAGTAGGCAAACACTAGCCCGATGACGACCGGATACTTCCACAACTGGTTGAGAGTGCCCAGCGGGTTAGCCCTCCTTATTTCGAACGGGCGCCGATTCTCCGGTTTCAACGACTCCGGCAAAACGAAATAGCCGTATATGAGGTTGACGAACGCCAACCCGGCAGCAGCATAAAACGGTGCCCTTGGTCCGTACTCGCCTAGGAACCCGCCGATCACCGGACCGACGATGAATCCGACACCGAACGCCGCGCCCATCAAGGCAAAGTTTTTGGCCCGGTCATCGGGCTCGAACGTGTCGGCAATGAAAGCGTTGGCAATGCCGTAGGTACCTGCGGACACGCCGGCGATGAAGCGACCGACAAACAGCCAGATGAGGGTCGGCGCCCAACCCATCAGAAGATAATCCGCGCCCATGGCGACAAGTGAGAGCAGCAATACCGGGCGCCGGCCAAACCGGTCTGACAAATTTCCCAACACAGGAGCCGAGAAGAACTGCATCGCGGCGTAGACGAACATGAGCCAACCGCCGTAGCGCGCCGCGGCAGTCAACGGTTCTCCGGTCACGTCCATGATGAGCTGCGGTAATACGGGCATGATGATGCCGAACCCGATCGAGTCGAGCAGCACCACGACGAAAATGAAGCTGAGCGCTAGCTTCGGCCGCATGTTAGTGCCCTATCCCAGAAATAACTTCACTCGTGCACCTGTACTGGCAGCTCTGTGAAACCCTTCACGAACGAAGACAGCGTACGCACCGGTTCACCCACCACCTCGATCTTGCTGAAGCGCTTCATGATCTCTTCCCAAACCACCCGCAGTTGCATCTCGGCCAGGCGGTTGCCCATGCACCGATGAATGCCAAAACCGAACGACAAGTGGCGGCGTACATTTTTGCGATCGATGAGGAAGGCGTTCGGATTCTCGATTTCCTCTTCGTCGCGGTTGCCCGACACGTACCACATCAACACCTTGTCTCCACTCTTGATCTGTTTGCCGCGCAACTCCGTATCGACGGTGGCTGTGCGGCGCATGTAGGCAAGCGGTGTTTGCCAACGAATGATCTCGGACACCATGTTGGGGATAACGCTCACGTCGTCGCGCAATTTTTGATATTCATGGGGATTCTGGTTGAGCGCCAACACGCCGCCACTGATGGAGTTGCGGGTGGTGTCGTTGCCGCCGACGATGAGCAGAATCAGATTGCCGAGAAACTCCATCGGCTGCATGTCTCGCGTATCTTCGCCGTGCACCATCATGGAGATGAGGTCGGTGCCCTCCGGCTTGTCCACACGCTCGTTCCACAACTTCGTAAAGTAGGCCAGACATTCCTTCAGCTCTTCTTGACGTTGTTCGGTCGAATCGACGACGCCCGCGCCCGGTGTGGCGGTAGCAACATCCGACCACCTTGTTAGTTTGTGGCGATCTTCAAATGGAAAATCGAACAATGTCGCCAACATCTGAGTGGTCAGCTCGATGGAAACCAGGTCCACCCAGTTGAACGTCTCATCGCGCGGCAACGCATCCAGGATGCCCGCCGCCCGTTCGCGGATCGTGCCTTCCAGCGCGGCTAGGTTGCGTGGCGTGACCACCGGAGTCACGGTGGCTCGCTGTACATCGTGCTTCGGCGGGTCCATGGCGATGAACATCGGGGTACGCATCATCTGCTCTTCCGGCATGCTGACCGGCGGCCCGAGCGTAATGCCGGGTTCGGACGAAAAGATGTCATGATTGGTATCGACGTGCATGATGTCCGCAAATTTGGTCACGGACCAAAACGGCCCGAAGTCGCTATCGGCGCAGTAGTGCACCGGATCTTCAGCGCGGAGCCGTTCGAAGTAACCCCAATGGGCGTCCTGTTGAAATATGTGCGGATTCGATAGGTCTATGTCTTCCAAGGGGATGGAATACGGATCTGGAATATTCATACTTCGAGAATACGTGAATCTAGCCACCGCATCAGCAAGGAAAACCCTAGGGAGCCTCTGATTTTCGACATGGACCCTCGAGTTTCCACTAGCGTGCCTATGCGCTGGGTATATCTAACGGCCGGCTGGGTGAGCCTGGCACTCGGAGTACTGGGTGTCGTGCTGCCCTTGTTGCCCACGACACCCTTTCTAATTTTGAGCGCCTTCGCGTTCGGCAAAGGCTCCGATCGCCTTCACCATTGGTTGACCAATCACCGCACCTTTGGACCGCCCATTCGCCAATGGGCCACCTACCGCGCTATCTCGCGCAGGGCGAAGTGGTTGGGGACGCTGAGTCTCGGGATCATTCTGTCGATCAGTCTGTCGCTGGGAGTGACGCCTTGGATTGTTGGGTTGCAGGTGACCGTCTGTATCGGCGTCGCTCTGTTTCTCTGGACACGGCCCGAACCACCCGAGCAAGCGAACCGCTAAATGAGCGTAATACTCGTCACCGGCGCGACGGGTCGTATCGGCAGCCTCGTCGCAAACAAGTTGGTCGAGTTGAACCACGCCCCGCGAGTTTTCGTGCGTGACGTCGACAAGGCGGTTGAGTTGCTCGCTCCGAAGGTGGAAATCGTCGTTGGGGATCTCGCGGATCAAGACGCCGTCGCCCGCGCCGTCGACGGTGTTGATCGGCTGTTGCTCGTCTCGCCCGTGCATCCCGATCAGCGACTCCTACAGGGCAATTTGGCGCGCGCAGCAGCGTCCGTCGGCAAACCGCTGATCGTGAAGATCTCGGGGCTTGGCACGAAGGGTGATTCCTATATCGACAGCGGCCGCTGGCATGCCGAGACCGAGGCAGACATTCAAAGTCTTGGCCTGCCTTACGCGTTTCTGAGACCGAACTTCTTTATGCAGAACCTCGGGTTTGCCATCGCTAACTGCCGCGAGACCGGCGAGATCCGCGCGGCGGTCGAAGACGCTCGCATTGCGATGGTCGATGTGCGCGACATCGCCGACGTCTGTGTCAATCTCTTGACTGGCGAGGCCGAGTTGACTGACGGGGCTTATGCGCTGACCGGTCCCGTTGCTTACGACTACGTTGAGGTGGCGAAACTCTTGAGTGGCCTGCTGGGACGCAACGTCGCCTATGTGCAGCAGAGTCTCGACGAAGCACGCGCGTCGCTCGAAGCGACCGGCCAACCTGCCTGGCACATTGAAATCTTGCTGCAGTTCAACCGCGCATTTCGAGACGGTTGGGGCAGCGAGCCGAACGACGTTGTTGCGCGCGTGTTGGGACGAGCACCGCGAACCCTCGCCGACTACCTGGCGGAAGCCGTCGGTGGCGGCGAAGCCAATCCCGGCTCCAATCCTTTCCCGTCGTAGGCTACACTGGTTCGCATGATCATCGAAAACTTGAACATAGCTAAAGACGCCTTCGAAGCCGGCACCGGTTGGCAACTGCAACCGCAAGGCGCCTGCAAAGGGGACGTATGTATACCGCTACCGGGCGCACAGGGTTCCACCGTGGACGCGAGCCAGCTCGCGGACGCAATCGGGCTCCCAATCGTCCACGACGAAGCTTTAGGGCTTTGGTCAATCGGACCCGAGTCGACTGGATCGAAGGCCCTGACCACCGCCAAGGCCCCTGATCTACAACTGCCCGACCTCGACGGCAACATCTTCCATCTTGCGAGCCTTGCAGGCCAGAAAGTCATCGTTTATGCCTGGGCCCCCTACTGAGGCTGCTCCGGTGATCTGCCCGTGTGGCGGAAACTACGCGATGAGCTCAATCCGAAGGGTGTGGAGATTGTTACGGTCGGTCTCGATGCGCTAGGCGCCGAGGCCTGCCGTCTCTTCATCGAGGCCGCGCAACCGACACATCCGTCGCTTATCGACCAACACCATATGTTGGCCCGCTTGTTTGGCGTGATCAATATTCCCAGCAGCATATGGATCGACGAGGCAGGCATGATCGTGCGGCCAGCGGAAGCGTCGCCCGCCCCACCCAACCCCGATGCCGCGGCGGCACCGCCGGAACTGCCAGCCGAGATGCCCGAACGCTTCAAGGCCATGATGGGGCACGTGGCAAACATGCCCAACGACACCGGGCCCTATCACGAGGCGCTCCTCGACTGGGTCGAGAAAGGCACGGACAGCACGTATGCGTTATCTCCCGAACAGGTCATCGAGCGATCTCGGCCACGCAACCCCGATATCGCGCGCGGCCATGCGCACTTCGAACTCGCCACCCACTTGGAAGGCCAGGGTAACCATGAGGCCGCCATTGGCCACTACCGCGAAGCGCATGGTCTGGTGCCGAATAGCTGGACGTTTCGGCGACAGGCCTGGTCGCTGGAAGGCGGCATCGACGGGCCCATGAGTCGGTTCTGGCAAGGTCCCTCAGACGCAGACCCGGATGCATGGCCTTATGCGGGTGACTGGCTGGCCGACATTCAACGCGAGGGCGCTGAAAACTACAACGAGCGGTTCAAAGCTTAGGTTGCGGCCCGGCCGTTGGATTATTGATTCAACGCTTCGTTGAGCGCTTTCAGTCGCGCCGACTTCTCCGGTCCGTCCGGAATCACGTGTTCCAATCGGTCCGGTGCGCTGCCTTTTCTTAGCCACTTGTTAGGAAACTCGGCAGCCTTCGATCTGTCGGGGTGACGAAACGTTGCGCCTTGGTTGAACTTGTACGAATACGGTACCGCGTGCCCACCGTGTTGATCGCTCAACTCAACGTACAGGCGCTCGCGAAACTCGACTTTCACCGCGGCAAACGCCTCATCGTCGATCAGGTTGCGTGACTCCCCCGGATCCGCTTTGAGATCGAACAGCTCTTCCGTGTCCCACACGCCATGGTACTGAACGTACTTGTAGCGGTTGGAACGCAACGCAAAAGTGGTAGGCGTCTGCGGATAGTTGAACTCCCAGTAATATTCATAGGCGAGCGCATCGCGCCAGTGCGCCTTGTTGTGCCCAGCTGCAAGATCGGCAAAGCTCGCACCATCGTAGTGTGCGGGCGCTTCGATACCTGCCCAAGCCAGAACCGTTGGCGCGATATCGATGTTGGCCACGAGAGCTTCGACGATCAGTCCGGCAGGCAAACGTCCCGGTGCGCTTGCGATCAACGGCACGCGCATCGACTCTTCATAGGCGTTGCGCTTGTCGATCAAACCGTGCTCGCCGAACAGAAAGCCGTTGTCACCCATCAACATGACGATGGTTTCATCTACAAGCCCATTGTCTGCGAGCCAGGAACGCAGGCGACCGAGGCTGTCGTCCACAGCGGTCAACGTACGATGATAGGCAAGCTTGAACTCTGCGAGGGGCAGGTCGCTGTGATACGGAAAATCGTCGCCATGCCAACTGTTGCGCTGGTTCTGTACCCACATCGGCACATCCGCATCGGGATCTGCATTGGCGCGACCGAGCCGGACATCGGTTAGCTCGTATTGTTCGCGATGGCGATCTGCCGGTTCAAACATAGCGTGCACGGCTTTGTGTGACAGGTACAAGAAGAACGGTTTATCGGTATCGCGTTCGGCCAGGAATTTCAATGCGTACTCGGTCAACTCATCGGTGATGTAGCCTCTTTGGGGCACGGTGCGCCCGTTGACATTCAACCGGTTCACACCATCACCGACACTGCGCGGATAATAGGACCCCTGCCCCGGAAAGCTCACCCAATAATCGAACTCCTTCCGAGGCTCCGTGATCGCACCGCCCATGTGCCACTTGCCGACGAAGGCGGTCTGATAGCCTGCGGACTGCAATCGCTGCGGGAACAGTTCCAACCCTACCGGCAAGGGCCGGTTGTTATCGATGACACCGTGGTTGTGCATCATCTGACCGGTCAAAATGCTTGCGCGGCTGGGGGAACACAGCGATGTCGTCACGAAGGCGTTGGCGAAGTGCACGCCTTCCCGAGCGATGGCATCCATGTTGGGCGTTTCGAGCATCGGGTTCAAAAAACCCATCTCGTCGTAACGCTGATCGTCGGTGAGTACGAATATGATGTTCGGCCGCGGGTCAGCGGCGAACGCCATCACCGGCAGGAATAGGATGACCAGCAACTTTTTCACTAGCTTCCTGCCACGCGCCGGTCGTGACCCTCCCAGAACGGTTCGCGCAAGTCCTTGCGTTTGATCTTGCCGACGGGGCTCTTCGGTAGCGGGTCGGTCCGTATGGTTACGCTACCCGGCTTCTTATACGAGCCCAACTCATCGCTCACCATCGCAATAATCTCTCGTTCGGTGACCGCGTCCGTGTCGGCTACGACACAGACGGCGTGTGGGGTCTCGCCCCACTTCTCGTGAGGCACGCCGAACGCAGCGACCTCCAAAACCGCCGGATGTCCCGCAATCACGTTTTCCAGTTCCGCGGGCCAAATGTTGTAGCCGCCGGATATGATCATGTCGTCCGCCCGGTCGACCACGTAGAGATAGCCGTTGCGGTCGAGTTTGCCGAGATCGCCGGTTTTCACCCAGCCGTCGATCATGCGCTCGGCGGAAGCTTCGGGGTTGTTCCAGAATTCGGACATCTGGCCGTCGCATTTGGCGACGATTTCACCGACCTCGTCCGTCGGCAGCGGCTGATTGTCGTCATCCCAGATCTGCACTTCGGCAAACGGTAGCGCGAGCCCACAGGCGCGCAACGGATTGGAACCTTCAATTTCGGCGAACCACTGCCGTGGTCCCATCATGGCGATCGGAAGCACTTCGGTCTGGCCATAGCCTTGGTACAACACGTCGCCGAAAACTTCTCGCGCGGCGAGCGCGGTGGCATCTTGTATGGGCGCGGCGCCAATCAGCAAACACTTCACGCTGGAGAGATCGCGGCTGCGGGCGGTGTTGTCGCGCACGATGGCGTTGACCATCGTCGGCACCAAGAAACCGTACGCGATACGCTCCCGCTCCATCAGATCGAGCGTTTCCTGGGTGTCGAAATGGTCCAACATGACGTTCGAGCCGCCGGACAGCCACATCGGCAGATACTGGTAACCCGACCCGTGCGATATGGGACCGAGATGCATGCATCTGTCCCCGGGCTCCACTGGCGGAAACGCATAGAACCAGTCGCGCCCGGCCGCCAGCCACGATTTGTGCGTATACGCTACCCCCTTCGACTTGCCGGTCGTACCGCCGGTGTGGCGAATGATGAAGTAGTCGTCATCGCTAACCGCAACGTCCGGGTCGATATCGGATTGACTCGCCAGCCAATCTTCATAGCCCGCATCGCGTACCAGGACGTGTTCGAGATCCGGCAGATCGCGGCGAATGTCTTCAACCTCGTCGAGGTACTGTTCGCTGACGATCAACATTCGGCAATTCGTGTGGCCGAGCATGTGCAGATGGGCTTCACGCCCGTTACGCGGGTAAAGCGGTACCCTGACGACGTTGGCAACCGCTGCTCCTCCGAAGAGATCGGCCGCCTCTATCGAGTTGTCTTCCAGCACGCCGACGCGATCTCCAGGCTGCAAACCTGCCGCCAATAGTCCATTGCCCAATTGAATGGAGCGTCGCCAAGATTCGCGAAACGTCAACCGCCGCTCACCGTGCACCACCGCCTCGAGATCGGCATAGTGAACAGCCGCGCGCCGCATGAGTGTTCTGACCTCCATCGATATCCTCCCTACTCGATCGACAACGTTAGCGGGAACTCGGCCACACGTCGACCTGGTACTATCGTCGGTCGTGCCCGGTAACCAACGGAGCAGGACGTTGACGACGAACCAGCAGTGGCGCCTCGCCCGCACGCCACCCGGCGGTATGCCGGTTGCCGAAGATTTCGTCTGGGTTGAAGAACCCCTCCCCGCAGTTCGCGACAAGCAGATGCTGACACGTACGCTGTATCTGTCGATGGATCCGTACCAGTGGGGCAGGCGCAGAAGTGGCACCGAAAAACCCGGTGACGTCTGTCATGGTCGCACCGTTGCTCAAGTTTTGATCAGCAACCTGCCCGACTACC
>CBDTZM010000059.1:0-7834 GCA_965364915.1 uncultured Pseudomonadales bacterium
GCGAAACCGAGATCACGCATCTGCTTCCGGCCGCACCGGAACCGAGCGTGAACGGTTTTGCCTTCGTCGAGGATTGCGACGAAGACGTCATCCCGGCTTTCGATCGAGCCATGCCGGTGACCATTACTTGGGACCACGTCACTATGTCTCACGCAACCCTCGGCCGTACCAACGAGCCGATCGTCCGGCACAACTACGAGGTTGTCGTCGAGATTGATGAGACCCCTTGGGTGGCTCACGCGGTGCTGCCGCCAGATGCAACTTCCTATCAAGTGCCCGCAGAGATCCTGGCGCTGGGCGACGAGATCAAATACGAGGTATTGGTCAGGGAAGAAAGTTTCAACCAATCGGCGACGGAAAGTTGCTTCGAAGTCTTCGACCTGTAGTCTGGGTATCCGTCATGTCTCTCGCCGCGTGCGGCGGGGGACATGACATTGACTTCGCGAAACACGCAGAAGTGGTTGAACCAGAACCGGCAGCGCTCGACCCCCAAGTCAACGACGCCGAGAGATTTCCCGACGAGCATCGCGATGCAATTCCCGACGAGCTGGTATGGGCACTCGCCGGAACGGATTCGAACCAGCGGCTGGACGCGATAGATTCCCTCGCTCAAATCGACAACGACGCGGTGGTCGGCCTGCTGCAACTAGCATCGTTCGACGCATCCGCCGACGTCCGCAGTTCGGTGGTCGACGCCCTTGCCGAGATTGGCACGGAAGGGGCAACCTTGAGCTTGACGTCTGCCTTGAGCGACCCCGACCCCACGGTACGCGAGGACGCCGTTCTAGCCCTGGCAGAGATCGGCAGCGCCACTGCGATGAACCTGCTGTATCAAGCACTCGCCGACGAGGACCCCGAGATTCGTCGCCTAGCGGCGGAAGCCATAGCCGAGTCCAGCGGCTAAGATAGGGGGCAAACCAGAACGTGTGCAGCCATGCAACAAACTTTTCCAGCGGCGCTAGCCGCTTTGTCATTGTCGATCATCTCGTCAGGCTTGCTATCCGGCAACGCCTTCGCACTCGAAGGTACCGTCTACGTCACTGACGAGCTGCGCCTTGGTTTGTACGCCGACGAACAGACCACCGGCCAACCGTTTCGAACCTTTGCCAGCGGCGACAAGCTCGAAGTATTGGAGCGCGCCTTGATGTCCGTGATGGTACGCAGTGAGGACGGCGCCGAAGGCTGGGTGAAATCTGCCTTCTTGCTAACCGAGCCAACAGCCAAGCTGCGATTGGCAGCTCTCGAAATAGACAGCGCGGCCGTGAGCGAAACGCTCACGACACTACAGGCCGCACATAGCGTTGCCGAGCAGCGCATCGAAGAACTCACTGCTGAACTTGCAAACGCTCAAGCGGGATTGACGAACCTACCCGAGCTAGAACGACAGAACCAAGGCTTGCAGGCACAGCTCGCTGCCGTCGGCACCACCGTACCGCGCTACTGGTTAGCCGTCTCGGCGTTCGCCGCACTGGCGATCGGTTGTCTTGCCGGGTACCTGTGGCTCGACCGACGGGTGCGCAAGAAGTTCGGTGGGGTGCGCGTGTATTGAGGAAAAATCTGGTTTTGCAACCGCGCAAAACCGGAACAGCGTCACAGTGTGCGCAAACGTATAACGACTAGTATTTCGAGACTTCAAATGGAATTGAATCATGGAAGATCAGGACTACGAACTGGAGTTGGAGCTAGCACTTGCCGAGTTGGACGACGTATCGAGCCCCGAGACGTTCTTCCTCGCCCTCAACACCGCCCTCAAGCGTCTGAAGGCGTACGGAAGCGATCTCCAAGCCCAGGCTTAAGCCTTAAGCCGCTCATTGCCAGACGCAACACCCCCCGGTTATGGTGGCCAAGCCAACCGAGGGGGGAACAACCATGGCACAATTCATGGCGGGTTATACCGCACAAACCTATGCGCTATTGCGCATCATCACCGGCTTTTTATTTCTAGCGCACGGTAGTCAGAAACTATTCAACTTCCCGATCGCGGCGATGGAAGGCATGCCCGCGTTCATCACCTACGGCGCCGGCGGTATAGAGTTCATCGGCGGAGCGCTGATCATGATCGGCTTGTTGACACGTTGGGCGGCCTTAATCGCCAGCGGCACCATGGCAGCCGCCTATTGGATGGCGCACGGCATGAACGGGCTGTTCCCAATTGCTAACGGCGGAGAGCTGGCAACCTTGTTCTGTTTCGCGTTCCTGTACATTGCAGCCAACGGTAGCGGTGTATGGAGCGTGGACGGATCGCTAAAAGCACCGTCCTCAAGCGCCGACGCCGAAACCTAGACAACCACTCTAAGCCCGTCGGCCACGGATCTGCGCGCTGCTTTGACGGCGGGTAACAGCCCGCCCAGGAATCCGATCGAGCAAGCCCAAGCGACGCCGACGACAAACAGACCTGCGCCCACTTCCAAACGCAGCGCAACGGAGGCCAATGCCGTTCCGGTCGTGAACATCGCGTCGTTGAAAAGCGCCCACGCGATGCCCGCACCGATTGCTGCGCCGAGGAGCGCCAGCACCAGCGCTTCGATCAGCACCGAAACCACCACCGGCAGGGCGCCGAAACCAATGGCGCGCAGCGTCGAGATCTCGACGATGCGAACGTCGACCGCCGAGTACATGGTGTTGAGCGCACCACATAGCGCCCCGGTCGCCATGATCGCGCCGACCACGTAGGCGACGATTGCTAGCAATCCAGAAACGGAATCCGACTGGGCCTGGTAGTAATCCGACTCTCTCATGACGTCCACCGCGAGTTGCGGGTTCTCCTCCAGTGCCGCCTCCAACTCGGCCAACGCATCGATCGACGCCAGCCGCACGGTGGCCGCGCTATAGACGGTCCGATTGGTCGCTGCCATGAGAGTTGCCGCGTCGGTCAACAGTTCCGACTCGTGCGCGTCACCGTTACTTCTAAAGACGCCGACTAACGTCCAGTCTGCGTTGTGGAACGACACGCGGTCACCAATCTCGAGGCCCTGGAACTCCTCACTGACCGTCGCGCCCGCCACAATCTCGTGCAAACCGGGGGCAAAGAAACGACCTTCCACCACCTCGAATTCCGGGCGCACCTCGAATGCTGCTGCTGTTAGACCGCGCACCGCGACAGGACGTGCCGTATCACCTTCGAACCTTGGCAGGCTGATGCTCGCCACCACTTCCGGCGATACGGCAGGCTGGCCGGTCGTCATGAGCGCAATGCCGGGTGCGGTCTCGATGGCGAGCGTTGTCTCTCTCGTCAGACTGCTGACGGCTTCGGCGATCGCGCCATCGCGAACGACGATGGCTCTATCCTCGCGGCCCGCGTTGCCGAACGTGTCGCCAAGCCCGGTTGCCATCGCCAACACGGTGATCAGCACCGCGACGACACCGCCGATACCAACACAGATGACGATCGACGACGCAGCTCGATACTGCAAGTTCGCGAGATTCATCAGGGAAACCTGCAAGATTTGCTGCACTAGCGTCCTGTCCCACAGGACACTAGCGGCCACTCACGGCTTGCGCGATGGGCAACGTTCGGGCGCGCCACGCCGGCCAGATCGCAACGACCAGCGCCAACGCCGCGGCAACGCCAAAGCCTATGGCATACACGCTATTCGGCAGGGGCGGAGCCGCTAGCCCAAACGCGCCGAAGATGGGCGGGAACGCCCAGGCGGCGACGCCCAAACCGATTCCCGCGGCCACCAGGCAAAGCACCAGCGATTCGATCAGGATCATCGTAAACACGCTGGCATCCGTGTAGCCCATCGACTTGAGTACCCCAAGCTCCGGTATCCGCTCCCGCATCGACTGCATCATCGTGGTGCCGGTCAGAAATAACAAAGTGAACAACACGGCGCTCAAGATGTAGTTGACGAACGACTGTAGATCGCCAACCTGGTCGAGCTGCGAGCGTATGTACTGCTTGTCGTCGAGCGTCGTCGTCTCGTTGGCGGAATTGGCAAACAGCGCATCAATCTCCTCGGCAACGTTGTCGAGCAACGATCTGTCATCTACCGTAACCAAGAACTGGTGAACCGTACCGCGACCCGAGACCCGAGCCTCATCCAGATAGGCATAGTGAAAATACATTTCGTTCGTTAAAAACTCACTCGCTTCGTCAACCGCTCGGGCGATCGCGAGGATTTCGACCGTCCAAGTAGTGCTGCCGGTCGCGTCCGCATAGAGGTACGAAACCACCGGGATCTGATCGCCGATCTGCCAGCCGAAGGTCTCCGCTAGCGTGCTACCCACGACGGCGCCGGTGCGCGAACGCAGCAGTTTGTCGAATTGTTCGTCGGGTACGGTGAGTTCCTCGACAACCCGAAAGAACGAATCCATTTCCACCGCAGCGATGCTGAACCTGTTGGTCGGGTCCTGATAGTAGCCGCCGAAAATCGCCATTTGCGATACGTCACGCACACCCTCGACGTTCCTGATACGTGCTGAGTGAGCAACCGGCAGTGCGGCAATCATGCTGGCGCGGTTGATCACACGCAGCCGAGTTTCGCTCAACGTATCCAGCGCATCGTCGAAGCCGGCCAACACGCCATGCATGACGCCGAACAGTAAGAACGACACGACGACTGCAAATCCGGTCAAGAAGGTGCGCACGGGTTTGCGCCGCAAACCGGCGCTAATCAACATCCAGTACTTCATCCAACCGATCATACAGGGCGAGGTCGGTTCGGGTAGACTTTGGTCGACGATCGGGGATCAAGGGGGAAATCTTGACGGGCCGACGCAAGTTTCTACAAAACACCGCACTTGCCGCCGTCGGGCTGGGGCTCACGCCCGCGCGCCTGCGCGCTGCGCCGAGCGATACCATCAACCTCGGGGTCATCGGCTGTAACGGCATGGGCTTTTCCGATCTAGGCTCCATGCTGAAAGTACCCGGCACCCGCTGCGTGGCGCTCTGCGACGTCGACAAAACCGTGCTCGAACGCCGCGCGGGCGACGTCGCCAAAATCTCGGGCTCTGCGCCACGTCTTTACGGCGACTATCGGTCATTGCTCGACGACCCTGACATCGATGCGGTGATCATCGGCACGCCCGATCATTGGCACTGCCTGCAAATGGTCGACGCGTGCGCAGCGGGCAAGGACGTCTACGTGGAAAAACCCATGGGCAACTCGATCGCCGAGTGCCAGCGCATGGTCGCGGCGGCCAAACACCACAATCGCGTGGTGCAGGTCGGGCAGTGGCAACGCAGCGGCGCACACTGGCTCGAGGCTATGGACTACGTGCAGTCGGGCAACCTCGGCGAGATCCGTACCGTGAAGTCTTGGGCATACATGGACTGGATCAAGAGCATCCCGGTCAAACCGAACGGCCCGGCGCCCGACGGGGTCGACTACGACATGTGGCTGGGGCCGGCCCCGGCCCGGCCGTTCAACCCCAACCGCTTTCACTTCAACTTTCGCTGGTATTGGGACTACGCCGGGGGCTTGATGACCGATTGGGGCGTGCACCTGATCGACATCGTCGTGTGGGGCATGCAGGCGCAATACCCGCACCGCGTCATGTCGTCCGGCGGCAACTTCGCCTATCCCGACAGCGCGATGGAAACACCGGATACGCAACAAGCCATCTATGAGTTCGACGGTTTCTCGATGATCTGGGAGCACGCCGTCGGGATTGGGCTCGGTCCGTTTCAGCGGACCCATGGTATAGCCTTCATCGGCAACAACGGCACGTTGGTGGTCGACCGCTCGCGCTGGGAGTTGTTTCCGGAAGCCGAAAACGGCAGCTACAAGCTCGACTCACAACCCGCGCGTATCGCCCGCGCCAGCGAACGGGGTCTCGACCAGCACACGCAAAACTTCATCGACTGCATGCGTTCTAGGAGTACGCCCAGATGCGACGTGAAAACGGCCAGCCTGGCCGCGGTGAACGCGCACCTCGGTAACATTGCGCTCAGAACCGGCGACGCGCTGGATTGGGACGCAGACAAATCGCAATTCACGGCCAACCAAGCTGCCAACGGCTATTTAAGACCTGAGTACCGCAGCCCTTGGCGTTTGCCTGCAATCTAGACGATGCCGCGCGCTCTGCTACTTTTGTCATTGCTCGCACCGATAGCTGGCTTCGCCGCCGCTGCCGACATCGCCGAACGCGCCAAGGTCACCGAGCTCTGGGAACCGGTACCGGCGATTGTCATCCCCGGCCACAACGGCGCTGCGCCATCCGACGCCATCGTGTTATTCGACGGCACGGATCTCTCGCAGTGGCAATCAGTAACCGGAGGTGAGGCGCGTTGGGCAATCGACGAAAATGGTGCTCTGACCGTCGTCTCGGGTGCCCGGGACATCCGCACCAAGTCGAGTTTTGCGGATGTGCAGCTCCACATCGAGTGGCGCTCGCCGTCCACGGTAGTAGGCGGCGGCCAGGACCGCGGCAATAGCGGCGTGTTCCTGATGGAACGCTACGAAGTGCAAGTTCTGGACTCCGTTGACAATCCAACGTACGCAAATGGTCAGGCCGCCAGCATCTACAAACAACACATGCCGCTTGTGAATGCTTCCCGTGGACCCGGCGTGTGGCAAAGCTATGACGTTGTGTTTGCCGCGCCGCGTTTCGGCGCCAACGGGCGTGTCACGCATCCTGCCACCATCACGGTGTTACACAACGGCGTGCTCGTGCAGAACCACGTCGCGATCCAGGGACCAACCGTTTTTGTGGGATCGCCGAATTACGCGCCGCATGGCGAGGCGCCCATCGCCCTTCAAGACCATGGCAATCCGGTCAGCTACCGCAACATCTGGGTAAGAGAACTATGACATTCACACGACGACAAATGCTGGCGGCGGCAGCCGCGTCCGCAGCCCTTCCTGCTCTCGGCAGTCAATCTGCCCGGTTCTCCATTTCGCTCGCCCAGTGGTCGCTGCACCGCACCTTTTTCGGCAACGCCCTGGCCGCAGGCTTCGCTGCGTTCGGCCAGGCCTTGCGAACCGAACCGGAATCTGTCCTGCAGGGCGATCGTCACCCGCTCGAGTTCGCCGCGATCGCCAGGAACGAATTCGGCATCGGCGCGATCGAGTACGTGAACACCTTCTTCTACGGCCACGCCAAGGACAGTGCCTACCTCGACGAGCTGCGCACACGCGCCGACGACAACGGCGTGACAAGCTTGCTCATCATGATTGACGCCGTGGGCGCGCTCGGTGCACCCGACGACGCTACCCGCGCGGCGTCGATAGAAAACCACCGCCCTTGGCTGGCGGCTGCCAAACACCTCGGCTGCCGCGCCATTCGCGTCAACGCAGCGAGTTCGGGCGCCAAGGCAGAGCAACAAAAACTAGCCGCTGACGGCTTGAGCGCGTTAGCAGCGCACGCGGCAACCGAAGGTCTCGACGTGTTGGTCGAAAATCACGGCGGTTGGTCCAGTGATGGCGCCTGGTTAGCCGGGGTCATACGCATGGCTGATCAGCCGAATCTCGGCACGCTGCCGGATTTCGGCAACTTTCGAGTGTCGGCGGACAACATCTACGATCGCTACCTTGGCGTAACCGAGTTGATGCCATTTGCCAAAGCCGTCAGCGCCAAAAGCTACGACTTCGACGACGCCGGCAACGAGACCACCATCGACTACCCGAGGATGATGAAGATCGTGCTCGACGCCGGCTATCGGGGTTACGTGGGTGTCGAATACGAAGGCAGCCGCCTCAGCGAGTTCGAGGGTATCCGCGCGACCCAACACCTGTTGGAGAAAATCGCCGGTCAATAACGCGGGTCTTCACGACATCCATATAACGCAGTCGCCCACCCGCATCTCAAACAACACGCGGATGCACCCGTACCGGCAGCTCGGCAAAGCCTTTGATGAAATTGGAGTGCACGCGCTCAGGCTCGCCGACCA
>CBDTZM010000060.1:0-7716 GCA_965364915.1 uncultured Pseudomonadales bacterium
TCGTCCACGGCTTCTTCGTTTTCAGCCAGTCCCAAGTAAGGGCGCAACCATCTGACTGCCAGGTACACGGGGCCGGTGTCCAACGCCGCGACCGATAGCTTGAATACGTAGCCGGACAAAATAAAGGTCATCAGCTGAGGCCACAGCGGATCATCGCCGACAATCGGCAATGCGCTGGCATAGAAATGCGTAATGAGAATGACGGCAGTCGTGTCGACCATCTGGCTGGTCATGGTGGATGCGTTGTTGCGCAGCCACAAGTGTTTGCCGTTCGTCACGCCCTTCCAAAAATGGAACAGACGTACATCGCAAAATTGCGCCGCCATGTACGCGACCATCGATGCAGCGACGGCGCCAAAAGCCAATTCTCGAATTTCGAAAAAGACCGGCATTCGACCCGCGTCATCCAGTATCGGCAAACCACTGCTGTCGAGTGTTTCGAATCCCGGCAGCACGCCGCCCAACCAAAGCAAGAACACCACCCAACCATTTAATAACAAGCCGACCCACACCATGTCGCGGGCTTTCTTCTCGCCGAACAGCTCGCTGATGAGGTCGGTGCATAAAAACGTCACCGGATAGGGCAGCACGCCAATGGCGACCACCATCGGAATCGATACGCCGAATACGTCGAACGACAAATCGACAAAACGGCTGATACCCAGCACGTTCAGCAGCGCCAACGTACCGAGAAAGATGCCCGACAGCACGAGGAATACGCGTTGGCGCCGCTTGGTAAAGTTAGGCTCCGTCATAAAGCGCGGCGGGTCGCCAGAAAATCGCCGTTCACGCAGTTCTGCAAGCGCCCCCCGGAGAGATACGTCAACGCCACGTCGCCGCCCTTGAAGCGCATGTCGTAGACGGATTCCGGAGTGAAGAACGCCGAGTGGGGCGTCATCAGCAACCGATCGGCAATCCAACCCTCATCGGCCGCCCAGGCCTTGATCAACGGATGCTCGGGATCGGCCGGCTCCTCCGGCAGCACATCGAGGCCGACCGCCTGGATCTGTTCGGCCTTTAGCGCGTCGTGCAGCGCATCGAGGTCGATGATGGGGCCGCGCGCGGTGTTGATGAGAATCAGACCGGGTTTGCTAGCGGCCAGCACCTCGGCATCGATGAACCGTTCTGTCTCATCCGACAGGGGCACGTGCAGACTGAGTACGTCACTGTCCGCGAAGATCTCGGCCAATGAATGCACACGTCGTACACCGATCGCCAAATCCGACCCGTTGGTCACGTACGGATCGTAGAACACCACGTCCATGCCAAACGCTTTGGCACGCAAAGCAACGGCTGTGCCGATGCGGCCAAGACCCACGACGCCGAATACGCATGCCGAAAGCCTGCGCCCGAACGGGTTCAAGGCCGGGCGCCACAGCCCGCGCGGGTCTTTCTTGAGCTCGCGCGTATGGAACGTGATGCCTTTCATCAGATCCAGCATGAGCGCGAGCGCATGGTCTGCGACCTCTTGGGTGCCGTAGTCGGGTACGTTGCACACCGGCACGCCTATATCACCCCAACCGGCAATATCGATGTTGTCGAAACCGACCTTCGGGGTGACGAAAATCTTACAGTTGCCCATCTGGTCTCGATACTCGTTCGGGATATCCAAGACGCTGACGATGGCGTCACAGCTCTGCCACTGCTCTTCGGTTACCTGGTCGAGGCCATCGCAAAACTCGGCTCGTCCCAGATCGCCCATGCTGGCGATCTCGATCTCACGGTTATCCGGCCAACGCATGGCGGGATACAACACTCGGTAAGGCATGTGGGAAACTCTCCAGTTTGAGCAAAAGTGTGCGAACTTATAACAATTCGTGAACTCGGGCGACCGATTCCCTCAGGCGCTGCTCTTGGATACCGCCAATGCGCAAGCGCGTCACCACGACGTGTGTCGTTCGCAAACGCTCTCGGTACTCGGCCAACTTCTCCGCAACAAACCCCGCTTCGCCGACCAACGCCCAATCGTCGACCGCGGTTGCCTCGGAACGCCGATTGAGCGGCACGGCGCTCTGCAGCCGCTCTTTGACGGCACGCACCTCCTGTGCCGTTTTGCCGATGAAAACCGTACGCATGATGGGGCGCGTCGTCACCTCGCCATGTCCCGCCGCACGCGCCGCATCGCCATGCACGCTCAAGTTGGCTTCGAGATCGGCAAGCGTTTCCATGGGCGACGCAAGATACGGCAATCCGAGCCGACCCGCTTGCGCCAACGCCTTGGGCCCAAATGCGGCGACCCATATCGGTGGGTGCGGCCGCTGCACGGGCAGCGGGTCCAAGGTCACCGGGTCCTCCCCCTCGGCAATGGTGATCGCCTCTCCGGCCCACGCGCGCTGCATCAGTTCGAGGTTGCCCTCGAACAATTTGCGTTTCTCACTCGGCACGACGTTGAAAGCCTTCAACATGGCCGGCGCATAGCCGCGTCCGACCCCCAAAATTACGCGCCCATTGGACAACTGATCCAATACCGCCACCTGTTCAGCGGCTTGCAAAGGGTTCCGCAACGGCAACAGATATGACGTCGTTGCTAGTCCGATGGATTCCGTCGCGGCGGCGACCCCGGCCAGCAGCATCAAGGGATCGGGAATGGCGTTCTCGGAAAAATGGCTTTCGGGTAGCCAAAACGATTCGTAGCCGAATGTTTCGGCGGCGCGTGCCTGCTCCGACAACGACCGAGCGGAGCGATCCTCGAAATTCCACGGTGTGACACCTAAACGCATCGTCAAGCGACAACGCCCGCCGATCTCAGCTCCTCGACATCATCGGCTGTAAATCCAAGTTCACCGAGTACCTCGTCGGTATGTTGGCCAATTGCGGGTGCACGGCTTGGCGCACGTTTTTCTTCATCGTTGATGCGAATTGGATTCATGACCGTGCGCTGAAAGTCGGGTTCCTGATCGCGCGTTGGCACGATCATCTCGTTGTCGATCAGCTGCGGGTCGTCAATGAGTTCTCTGTTGTGCGCGGCGTATCCATAGGTGACCTGCCCAGCATCCATGCGCGACCGGAACTGGTCGAGCGACAATGCGCCAATCGCCTGGGCAATCGCCTCCTGCAGTTCTTGGGCGTTTTCTACTCGGGCTTCTACGCTCGAATAGCGGGGATCGGTCCGCCATTCGGGCCGCCCCAGGGCCTCCGTGAAGGGCTGCCATTCCTTCGCAGGGTTCAACAACGACAGCTGCACCCATCGATCGTCGGCGGTCTGATAAAGCGTCAACAACGGCGCGCGTGCCGACTCGCCCGCATGTTTGCTCGACGACCAATCCATCCCGCCGAACAACGCCTGCAGCACCATGCCGTTGCTCCACACCCCGTTGGCTAGCAACGACGTGCTGACATAAGCCCCCGCGCCGGTACGTTCGCGCCGATACAGGGCCGCCATCACCGCACCAAATACGCTCATCGCCGTCGCATGGTCGCCTTGGCCGGGTGCCGAGACGATCGGCGAGCCCTCGACGTCGCGGGTGAATTCCTGCATACCGGAGCGGCCCCACCAGGCGGTCGTATCGAATGCCGGGCGCTTAGCCTCGACGCCTTCGTGCCCATAGCCTGCGACGTGGGCATAGACGATGTCTTCGCGGACGGCTCGAACGCTGGCGTAGTCGATGCCGAGTTTCTGCACCAGATCGGATCGATAGTTGGTGATGAGAACGTCCGCCGATGCCACTAAGCGATGAAACACTGCCAGGCCCGACTCACTCTTGACGTCGAGCGCAAGACTGCGCTTGTTGCGCCCGGTCAATAACCAGAAGTAGTCGTTCGGTAAACCGGCAAGCAGCCGTCGGTATCCGTCGCCGTCCAACGGCTCGACCTTGATGACGTCCGCGCCAAAATCGGACATCGCCGTGGCCGCTGCCGGGGCAGCCACGAAGGAACCGATATCGATGACCCGCAGATGATCGAGCAACACGCCTAACGTCCTACCTCGTCACTTATCACCGGGCATCGGCGATCGGATTTTCATCCTGAAGCAGGCGCATGGCACGCATGCTGCCGATGACCGCAGCCAGGTGGCGTTGCAACGCAAAATCGGCATAAAGCGGATCGTCATTCAACAGAACGCAGCGCTGTTTTTCGCCGCAGCGAAACCCCGCCGATCGCCCAAAATTGTTGCCCGCCGGGCCGTAGTCGCCGAAGCTTCCCGGATTCTCGCTCAGCCTCCAAAACACTTCCCAGGATACCGGCATACCAAACAGTGGGGCTTGGACCGCCTTCAACGTATCCGTCGCCGCTGCCTCGAGTACGCCTGGGAAATTTGCGACTGGCGCCAGCACGTCGTCGCAACGACCTTCGATCGCCTCGGCAAGCGCATCTTGGTCCAGCTCGTAGCTATCGAATCGATCGGTCACGGCAAAGCGCCAGAAACGCGCGGTATACACGGGCACCGCGTGGGCAGGCGAGGTGACATCTTGGACGTAGCCGAGCAACCGGCCAAGATCGCGATAGCGGGCCGCCGGATCCTTTGCCCGATCGATGCGCTCCACAAGCTCGTCAAAGTGCGGATGAAAGCGGGTGTCTACCACCCACATCAGATCGCGATTGCCCACGCCGCTGCGATCGTAGTAGTTCCAACGAAATATGCGTACGAAGAAGTTGGTATCGGCTTGCTTGGTATTGGCCTTGGCAGCGTAGCGCACCTGCAAGGCCGATATCGGCGCAACTGCGGTGTCTGCCACACACCGATTGAATTGCTTGGCAGCTAGAAAAGTAAGTTGCTGATGAATCTGGGGCTCGTAGGCGGCCGCCGGTATCGTTGCCAGCAGCAACAAAAGGCCTACCGCCAGCCTAACGCTGCTTAGTATCCCTCCGCACTGTCCATCCGCAATCCCCACCCTGTCAGATTAGCCTAAGTTAGCCCCCCCAGGCACGCGCAAATGTAGTAATCCCCGGGGCCCTTTGGCAAACTCACTGACCTCGTTTGACATCATGGTTCGTTTTGGGGAGAGACGCATGAAGGCCGCAGTACTACGCGAAGTTAACCAACCCCTCGAGATCGAGGACGTTCAATGTGCCGACCCCGGGCCGCGCGAAGTGCTGATACGCACCGTCGCTGCTGGGGTCTGCCATTCCGATCTGCATTTCCAAAACGGATCGTACCCCTATCCACTACCCGCAGTGCTTGGCCACGAATCGGCTGGGGTGGTCGAAGCCGTCGGCAGCATGGTGAGTTACGTTAAACCCGGCGATCACGTCATAACCTGCCTGTCGGCGTTCTGCGGTCACTGCGAACACTGCCTCACCGGCCACATGTCGTTGTGCCAAGAACCGGAACTGCAGCGGGGCCAAGATCAGCCGCCGCGGCTTGCCAAGGGTGACGAATCCATCGCGCAATTCTTGAACCTATCGTCTTTTGCCGAATACATGCTGGTCCACGAGCACGCCATTGCCAAAGTCCGCGAAGACATGCCGCTCGACCGGGCCGCTCTGATCGGCTGCGGCGTGACCACTGGCGTCGGTGCCGTCATACACACCGCCGGCGTCGAACCGGGTACCACGGTTGCCGTCATCGGCTGTGGCGGCGTGGGCTTGTCCGCCATCAACGGCGCAGCCATCGCCGGGGCCGGCCGCATCATTGCGGTGGACACACTCGACAGTAAATTGGAACTGGCACGAAAGTTCGGCGCCACCGATGTCGTCAACGCAGGCGATGTAAACCCCATCGAAGCGGTCCGCGAGTTGACCGGGGGTGGGGTACATTACTCATTCGAAGCCATCGGCCTCAAACAAACCGCCGAGCAAGCCTTCAAGATGGTGGCCCGCGGCGGTACCGCGACCATCATCGGCATGATTCCCGTCGGCACCCACATCGAGTTGCATGGGCCGGAATTCTTGATGGAGCGGAAAATGCAAGGCTCCAACATGGGCTCCAACCGGTTTCGAGTCGACATGCCGCGCTTCGTCGATTTCTACCTGCAGGGCAAACTACACCTCGACGACATGATCTCGGGCCGCATCAAGCTGGAGGACGTCAACGATGCACTCGCAGCGCTCGAAACCGGCGAAGTCGCGCGCAACGTGATCATGTTCGAGTAGGTCCTGACGATTGGTCGGATGCTAGCGGATCGCCACTTCTCCGAACCGGCCCGCGCGATATACGCGTAACAGGATCTGGCGATTGCTGAGGCGTACCCAATCTCTCAGGTCCGCTAGATCGCGAACGTCGCGCCGGTTGGCCGCAACGATGACATCACCCGCGCGCAACCCGTAACGCTGTGGAACGCTTGCATCCGCAACTTTGGCGACGAGCACGCCCGAACCCAAGGCGGCATCGCCTTCGTTGCGAAAGTTCTGCAACTCGGTACCGGTCAAGCGTCGATCGATGCGCGATCCTCTGACTTTTTGCTGGTAATCGTCAGCCACATTCAATGACACGTTGCGGCGACGACCGTCGCGCAACAACTCGAAGTCCACCTCGTCACCCACGAAGATAATGGCCGATTGGCTATGAAAGTCGCCTTCCTTGCGCACCTCCCGATCTTGTATGCGCGTGATGACGTCACCGGATTCGATACCGGCCCTTTCTGCTGGGCTATCCGGATCCACCTCGGTCACCAGCACACCCTGTCGATTATCAACGTCAAACGCCTCGGCGAGACCCGCTGTCAGGCTTTGTACCGCTAGCCCGATGTAACCGCGCTTCACCTCACCGTGAGCGATCAGTTGGTCCATTACCGCACGCACCATGTTCGACGGTATGGCGAAACCGATACCGATGTTGCCACCGGTCGGCGCGAAGATCGCGGTGTTGATACCCACCAGATTGCCGGCCAAATCGACGAGCGCTCCCCCGGAATTGCCCGGATTGATCGATGCATCCGTTTGAATAAAATCTTCGTAGCCCTCGATGCCCAAGCCACTGCGCCCGAGCGCGCTGACAATGCCGCTCGTCACCGTTTGATTGAGCCCAAAGGGATTGCCGATGGCGACGACAAAATCGCCCACCCGCAACGCGCCGGAGTCGCCGAAATCGATCTGGCTGAGTTCGCCTGGGTCGACCTTGACCACTGCCAAATCTACCTGGGGATCGTTGCCGACAATCTCGGCGGCAAGGATACGTCCGTCCGACAGCGTGACTTCGATTTCGTCGGCCCGCTCGACGACGTGATTGTTGGTGACGATGTAGCCGAGGGCGGCATCGACGACGACGCCGGACCCCGTACTGTTGGTGCGCCGATAACGGCCGCCCTCCGGGACATTGAAAAACCGCCGGAAGAACGGATCGTTGAGCAGTGGGTTTCTGACCACGGTGATAGAGGTGGCGATATTGACCACGGCCGGGTTCACCCGATCCAGCATCGGCGCCAGACTCGGTAGCTCTATCGGTAGGGCCGAATGCGTACTACCCGCCGCCAAAAGCAGCAACACACCGACCAATTTCACAATCCGGTACATCAAAGTCCCTTTACCAAAGCAGTCACTATTATGACATCAGCTCGCGCCCGCAGTTCGCTCCGCCAACTCTGGCGCCGCGCCGGCCGCAAGCATCGCCCCGAGGGACACTACAGAGACACCGGCAGCCAAGAAGTAGGCCAGCGCGTAACCGGAAACCTCGAAGAGTATACCTAGCAGTAGCGGACCGCCCGCAACCCCGGCGACCGTCAACGCATTCGACAGCGAGAATATGCTTGGGTGTGCTTTCACGCCGAACGCCTCGGCGAGCCACAGCGGTTGCAACATCAGTAAGTTGCCGATACTCACACCGAATATCGAAGCACC
>CBDTZM010000061.1:0-7660 GCA_965364915.1 uncultured Pseudomonadales bacterium
TCGATCTTGGCGGGACGTGACATGCCGCGCATCGGATCACCGGCGAGCGGCTCTACCTTGATGACGTTGGCGCCGAGGTCGGCAAACACCGCGCCTGCGCTAGGAGCGGCCATCCAGTTGTCGATCTCTACGACAGTAATATCATCTAAGGGTGTGGCCACCTAACGCCCTCGCTTTGCCAAGAGCGGGTAATGTATCATGCCGTACGTCTCAGGCTATCCGCGGAATTCTATGTTTTCACTGGGCTGGATAATCGGTGTTGGGATCGTTGCCGGCGTGTCTGGCGTCGGGTTCGGAATCTGGTACAACCAGCGCTCGGGTGCTAAAGAACGTGTGCTGGAACTCGAGGAACAGCTCGCTAGCGCGCAACGGATGTACGAGGATTACCGACAAGAAGTGTTCGACCAATTTTCCGATACCGCACAAAAATTTCAAACGCTCAACGAATCCTACGTCGATCTGCATCAGCATTTAGCAAAGAGCGCAAACGTGCTCTGCGGCGACATGGCTGCCGGATCTTTGTTGGAAGGCACCTTGGTGTCGGCCCTCACCGACGAACGCGACGATCACGAAGCCTCAGAATCTGAAGAGCAGATCGCCGATGCCGACGACGAGATCATTGTCGCCGAGGTGCCGACGCTCGATGAGATTCGCGTGCCGCTCGACGAAGCAGGGGTTCAACACGACACCGTTGCGGCTGAAACGATTGCACCCACATCCGATTTGGACGCGGATCCTAAAGTTCGCGAAGCTAGTTAGGCGGGTGTGGCTGCGCTCCACGCCATTCGTGTTTTGGATTTGGGGTCGCGTATCTCCACGGCTTGGTGTGCACGGCTATTCGCAGGCTACGGTGCGGAAGTCGTATCGATAGAACCGGCCGAAGGTCACCCGTTACGTCGTCATCCACCGTTTGATGCTGCTGGAATTAGCATCCCGGCCCGATACGTGCTGGGTGGCCGGCAGGTGGGCGAACCGGAGCAACTCGAATCTCTCATCGACCAAGCGGACGTCATCATCACGAGTGCGCTTGCGGGAGATGCATTCGCTCCTGACAAGTTGCTCGCCACTAGTGCCAAGGCTTTGATTTGTGCGATCACGCCGCATGGGTCAACGGGAACTCAGGCCGGATTGCCTGGCAACGAGTTGACCGCGAATGCTCGATCCGGTTGGGCATCGGTAAATGGTCTGCAAGGCCGAGAACCGTTGAAAGGCAGCGGCTATCAGGCGTCGTATCAAACCGGCACGTTCGCTTTCGGGGTCGTGATCAGCGCATTGATCGAACAACTCGCCAATAACTCGGTCGGTCAAGTCATCGACGTTGCCGAGAGCGACCTGCTTGTCTCGACCTTCTCGCCGGCCCCATTACGCTACCAATATTCGGGACTTATTTGGCCGCAGAAACCTGGCGTTGATGTCAACGAAGGTCCGGTACCCGTGGCGGACGGTTGGTTTGCGCTCACGATCTCGCGCCCGGCGTTCTGGATCAAAGCGATGCGCATCTTGGGATTGCCCGAACTTGCCGACGATAAGGAGCTCCAACAAGCAGGACTGCGACACAAGTTCAAAGAACGCTTCGTCGAACCGGTGGCCGACGCGATGTCGAGTTGGAATCGCATGGAACTCTTCGAAGCGCTCGGTGCGCAAAGGGTGATTGCGGGACCGGTACTGACGATGGACGAATTCGCGTCGAACCCGCAATTCGACGCGCGAGAGTTTTTGCAACCGACAGAGTCGAAGGTGCGTTTTCCGGGTAGCTTCGCGCGCATGTCGAAGAGTGTCTGGCAGGTGGCCGATGGCGCCGTAAACGGCAGAACGACGGGTACGTTTGCCGAGCGAGGCGCGCTCGAGGTTAAGCCGATTCGCGCGCGAGTGAAGGGTTCCGAGGGCAAGGGGCCGTTATCGGGGTTCCGCGGGCTGGTTCTCACCCAAGCTTGGGCCGGCACCTACGCCACACAATTGCTTGGGTTGTTGGGCGCCGACATTATTCAGCTAGAAGTGCGAGGCCGCCTCGATAGTTGGCGCGGTACCTATCAGAATCCCATCCCGCGGAAGCTAACCGATCGCCGGGAAGCGATGCATGCGTGGAACTGCAGTCCGCTCTACAACTCGGTGAATCTCAACAAACGCTGCATCACATTGGACTTGAGCGAACCGCAAGGCATCAACGTTTTCAGGCGGATGGTGGAACATGTGGATTTCATCGCAGAAAACTTTTCGCCGCGGGTCATGGGCAATCTCGGCATCGATTATCAAACGCTCACGCAGATCAAGCCCGATCTGGTCATGGCCAGCATGTCGGCCTATGGAGCTACCGGCCCATGGGCCAACGTGCCCGGTATCGGTGGCACGATCGAACCGTCGTCCGGAATGTCGTCTCTGCTCGGTTATCCGGGCGAACATCCCTTGAACTCGGGCCAGATGTACCCAGACCCGGTAGCTGGACTCTGTGGATTTGCCGCGATTGCATTGGCGCTGTTGCATCGCGATCGGACCGGCGAAGGTCAATACATCGACCTGTCGATGCAGGAGGCGAACTTTACATTCGTGGGTGATGCGTGGCTGGAGTATGAGATCAACGGCGACGTGCGTGGCCCGCAAGGTAACCGACACCCAGCGTTTGCGCCCCAGGGCATTTTCCGCACGACTGGTGAGAATCAATGGATCGCGATCGCAGTCGAGACCGACGAGCAGTGGAGCGCGCTGTGTGAAATTATCCGGATCGATGGGACGAAATTCCAAAAAAACGAGCATCGCAAAGCTAACGAAGCAACAGTCGACGCGTTGGTTGCAGACGCGGCGCGAACCCACGACAAGTTGGACCTTGCCGGCGCGTTGTTGCGCCGCGGTATTGTGGCGGCACCTGTTTTGAATCCTGCGGAAGTTGCCGAGGACAGGCAATTGCGCGAGCGAGGCACGATGGTAGAAGTCGACCATCCCGAATGCGGTAGGGCGTGGCAGGCGGGACTAGCGGCTCGATTGAGTCGCACGCCGGGAGGCGTAACGCGCCATGCGCCGCTACAGGGACAACATTCGTTGGAGGTATTTCGCGAGCTCATCGACATGTCCGACGAGGAGTATGCGAGTCTGGTAAGCGCGGAAATATCCGGCGTCGGTCCCGCATCGACAAGCACTGTGGAGAATCAAGCATGAGCATAGCGTGAGTACCGACTATCAATTCATCGAGTTCGAGGTGCGTAACAAAGTCGCCTATTTGACCTTGAACAGACCAAAGCAGAGAAATGCCCAGAGTCGCCGCCTACTCGAAGAACTCGATGACGCCTTTGCCGTTGCCGGTGCGGACAAGGGTGTCAACGTGATCGCATTGCTGGGCGCCGGCGAACACTTCTCTGCGGGTCACGACCTAGGTTCACCGGACGAGCGCGCCGATCAAGCCGAGCGGCCGTGGCAGGAAGGCTTGCGAGGGCGTTTCGATCACTCTCGCGAAAACTTCGTGGAGAAGACGCTGCGCTGGCGCAACGTGCCGAAACCGACGATTGCGGGGGTGCAGGGATACTGTATTTTCGCCGGCTGGATGATCGCGTCGGCCATGGATATCATCTATGCCGCCGACAACGCGATGTTGCTGGCTTCCAATTTTCAATATTTTTCGGTGCCCTGGGACATGCCGCCCAGGCAGGCAAAAGAACTTCTGTATGAAAGCCGTTTCATCGATGCGGAAGAGGCGCAGAGCCTGGGCCTGGTCAATCGCGTCTTCCCGGTGGATGAATTGAACGCGGCGGTTATCGAGTATGCAGAACGCATAGCCGAAAATGATCCGTTCCAACTCAGAATGATCAAAAGTGCTGTCAATCAGGTTCAGGACACGCAAGGGTTCGCCGCGCACATCAGCGCTGCACATCTGATGCATATCGTGTCTTCCCAGGGAGAGAAAGACCCGGACTACGCGCTCAAAGTGCCTGAAGGTGCGCGCCGGCCGATGGTGGAGCGCGCGTTCGAAAACTACGAGAAGCGTCGGCGGTAATACGGAAGGTAATTGATTTATCGGGACCAACACCGTTGAATGGTGGTCGACTCGCACAGATAAAAGGGAGACTGAACTCATGCTGGGATATACCACCATCGGAGTGAGCGACATGGACCGGGCCGTCACGTTTTACGACGGGCTGTTGGCCGAGGTTGGGGCGAAATGCCTGATGGACATCGATCGCATCAAGTTTTACGGCACCGCGCCTGACCAGGCGATGCTGGCCATCTGTATTCCACACAACGAAGAGCCGCAAAACTGTGGCAACGGCAACATGGTCGCCATTCCGGGCGGATCGCGCGAGGGTGTAGACAAACTCTATGCCAAGGCGATGGAGCTAGGCGCCACCGACGAAGGCGAGCCCGGCGAACGCATGCCGGTATTCTATGGCGCCTATGTGCGCGACTTGGACGGCAACAAGTTGTGTTTCTTCGAGATGAAGCTGGGTTAGCTAATACTGCGCCCGCCGTCCACGGGCAGGCATACGCCGGTTAAAAATTCGGCGTCATCCGAACAAAGAAACGTCACCGCTGCGGCCACGTCCTTGGGTTCCGCCAAGCGCCGCAGCGGTATGCCCTTGATCAACGCTTCGCGGTTGGCATCGGGTAGCTCGTCGGTGCCGAGCGCACCATGCATGAAGGCCGTGTCCGCGGCGACCGGATTGACCGCATTGACGCGGATCTTGTAGCGCGCCAGTTCTACTGCTAGGCCTCGAGTCATGGTCATGACCGCGCCCTTGGTCGAGTTGTAGACCGTCACGCCCGGCCGTGGAGCGACCGCGCCGATCGAAGCCGTATTGACGATCACGCCGCCGCCGCCTTCGCGCATCACCGGCACCGCGAATTTCACGCCCAGCCAGACGCCCTTGGTGTTAGTGGCAAACACGCTGTCGAAGTCGGCCTCAGACAGTTCCCAAACAGGGCCGGAGAGATGCGAGAAGCCGGCGTTGTTGACCAGCACGTCCAACGTATCGAATCGCGCCACCGTCGCTTCGATCAACGATTGCACCGCATCCGAGGAAGAGACATCGGTATGGTGGAAAAACGCCGTCCCACCTTCCGCTGCAATGCTGCCGGCGACCGCCTCACCATTGGTGGCGTTGATGTCCGCGATCGCCACGTTGGCGCCTTCGCTGGCGAAACGTTTGGCAATGGCTTCGCCGAAGCCGGAACCGGCGCCGGTGACGATGACGGATTTACCGGTGAAGCGTTGCACGTTGCTTATCCCCGCTGCCTCAACCCTGCAAACTCGCGAAGTCGTTGCCGTCTTTGACGAGCTTCTCTAGGAGTGGCGCCGGTTTCCACGCATCCCCGTAGATCTCCTGGAAACGCAGGATATCGGCCAAAATGTTGTCGAGCCCTTGCTGATCGGCCCAGAACATCGGCCCACCCGTGGGCTCGGGAAAGCCGTACCCATTGATGTACACAATGTCGATGTCGCAGGGGCGGATGGCTATGCCATCGTCGAGGATACGCGCACCTTCGTTGATCAGCGGGTACAGGCAGCGCTTCAAAACTTCGTCGTCATCGATCTCGCTACGCGTGATGCCGAGCTCAGCGGACGTCTGGCCCACCAGCGCCACCACCTCCGGGTCGGGTTGGCCGGCACGACTGCCCTCCGGGTAGATGTAGTAACCGCGGTTGGTCTTCTGGCCGAAGCGTTCCATCTCGCAGAGCTTATCGGCCACACGAGCTGTTATCGGCACGTCTTCTGGCTTCATCCCACCGAGCTTGCGCGCCCGCCAGCCTAGATCCAGGCCAACCAGGTCGTTCATTTGAAACGGACCCATCGGCATACCGAAAGACAGAAGCACGTTATCGACTTGGTACGGCGTAGCGCCCTGCAGAATGATTTCGCCGGCCTGGCGGGTGTAGCCCGCCAACATTCGATTGCCGATGAATCCGGGTGCGTTGCCCGACAACACTGCGACCTTGCCGAGCGCCTTGCCCAACTTCATCGCCGTGGCGATTGTCGTGATATCGGTGGTGGTGCCGCGAACGTTTTCCAACAAGCGCATGATGTTGGCGGGGCTGAAGAAATTCATGCCGATCACGTCGCCGGGACGGCTCGTGGCCTGCGCCATTTTGTCGATGTCGAGACCAGACGTGTTACTCGCCAGTATGGCGCCGGACTTGGCGACCGCGTCGATCTGTTTGAAGGTTTCGACTTTGACGTCGATGTTCTCGTAGATGGCCTCGATGACGACGTCGGCTTGACCGAGGCCCGAATATTCGAGGGTGCCGCTGATGAGGCTCATGCGCTGGTCGACGTCGGCCTCGAACATGCGCCCGCGCTGCGCTTGAATGTCGTAGTTGCGTTTGATGACGCCCAATCCACGCTCCAACGCCTCTTGGTTCATCTCCAACACGGTGACCGGAATGCCGGCGTTGGCAAAGCACATCGTGATGCCGCCACCCATGGTTCCGCAGCCGATCACGCCGGCCGAGGCGATATCCCGGGTCGGCGTGTCCTTGGGTACGTCCGGAATCTTGGCGACTTCGCGCTCGCTGAAGAAAACGTGTATCAGCGCTTCGCGTTGCGGATGCGCCAGGCACTGCTGAAAACAGTCCCGTTCCACCGCTAGACCGGCTTCGAAATCGTCGCTGTTCACGGCCGCCTCGACGCACTTGATGATCATTTCGGGCGCGAATCTGCCGCGCATGCGGCGACCGCCTTGTTTGAGGGCGGTGGCGAAAATTGCGTCGTTGCCCCGGTCGGCCACCACCAGGCTGTCTTCGTCGCGAATCTTGCGAGTCTTGGCGCCTGCGGCCACGATGTTTTGCGCGTACGCCTTGGCACCTTCGAGTAGATCACCCTCGATGAGCTCGTCCACGATGCCGAGTTCGCGAGCGGCAGGTCCCGGAATGGGGTCCCCCGACAGGATGAACTGCAAGGCCTTCTCCGCGCCGATCAGTCTTGGCAGGCGTTGCGTACCACCCGCCCCCGGGAGCAAGCCGAGTTTCACCTCGGGTAGACCGACCGGTGCTGCCGGTGCCGCCACGCGATAGTCGCAGCACAACGCTACCTCGAGGCCGCCGCCGAAGGCGGTTCCGTTGATCGCCGCCACGATGGGTTTGGTGCTCGATTCCATGACTTTCAAGCATTCGTGCAAACCCGGTCCTTCGCTTGCCGCAGCGCCGAACTCGGAAATGTCCGCACCGGCGATGAACGCTCGTCCGGCACCGATCAAAACGATGGCTTGCACCGCATCGTCGGCCAGTGCCTGATTGACGCCGTCGTAAAGACCCTGGCGTACGCCGCTGGACAGCGGGTTTACGGGTGGGTTGTCAACGGTCATGATCGCGAGATTGTCGACCGTCTCGTAGTGAACGGTACCTTTCATATGGTCCCCCAGGATCCATGTAGATTGAGACAAGCGTGCAAGTATGGCCAATTATCGATGCAGCTGACAAATGAGCAAAAAGCCGACTATGCGGAGAACGGCTTCCTGCTGCTGCCGGATTTGATCCCCGAGTCTCGCCTCGGGCAGCTTGAGGCGCGCTTCGTGGCGTTCGCGACCGGCGCCGTCGCACCGCCGCCCGAGATGACGATCATGCGCGACATCATGGTCGTGCGCGGCGCCGTAACACCGGCAACACCGATGCACGCCATCAATAAGGTGATCAACTTCGAAGACGATCCCGAACTGTACAGCTACACATTGGAGCCGCGGCT
>CBDTZM010000062.1:0-7591 GCA_965364915.1 uncultured Pseudomonadales bacterium
GATTGGCTCTAGCGGTCGTGAGCCGTAATCCGAATCCAACGCGACGGGGCCGCTAGAACGCACCTTCAGTCGACTCAAGGTCAGGAGGGCTCACTTTGAGGGAGCGGATCTTAATCTCGGTGATGTTGCCGCTCGTTTTTGAGCGCCTCCGGTGAGCGCCAGCAACTATTTGGCGGGTCGCACCCAACTGGCAGCTCGGCTAGTGTCGAAACGACGGCACTTTTGATCAGCGGCTGGACGTCGAGCCGATTCTGAGCTCCGAACACCCGCCTAACGTAGCCGCCACCCCCAGTGGCGGATTTAACCCGGGCAACCATTCTGGCGTCCGGTCCAGTCCGGGCTCCTCGCCCCAGTCTTCGGGGTAGCGGTCCTCGGCCTCGGTGAAGGCGTGAAAGGCCAGCACCATGCCGGCGTCGCTGACCGCCGCCCAGAAGGGGTCGTAGTCGGGCAGGTTGTAGGGCCGCTCACGCACGCTGATGGGAATCTTGATCGAGCGGTAGCCCAGCCTGGCGACGCGCTCGACCTCCTTGACGGCGGCAGCGATGTTGCGAACGGGAACGATAGCGGCCGGCGCGAATCGGTCGCTATGCGACCCGAACAGGTCGATGCACCAGTCGTTGTAAGCCCGGGCAACGGCGAGTTGGTAGCCCTCGTCGGGCGAGTTGTAGAGGAACAGGTTCGAATTGGGGTAGATGATCTCGGCCGTCACCCCGTCACGCTCGAGGTCCTTGAGGCGACTTTCGATGTCGCGCCCGCCGCTCTCGTCGCCGCGGAACTCGCGTTCCTTGTCGTCCTCGTGGATGCGTGTCTCGGCGATGTCAAGGCGTCGGGGCCTCTTGCCGTCGACAATGGCGTACCGGCCGCCGTCACGTTCCTCGATGTGAGGAACCTTGTCGCGGTACTTCTCGGGAATCCATTCCGCAAACAGCTCGGGCGGTTCCTGGACGTGGGAATCGGCTGAAATCACAGCGGCGCCGGCCATTGGCTTTCCCCTCCATTACTCGATCACAGTGACGATAGCGCCAAGGCTAGTTCGGAACAAGAACTGGAGCTCGAAGTCGAATCTGTGTCGGTCAGATCCCCACATAACCTTTTTTTTTGTCCACCACGTTTCGCAGTGTGTCGCCCCGAAGGTAGCGATCAAAGTTATCGAGAAAGATTTCTGCCATCTGACCCGGACTTTCGACCAGGTCTCCGGACATATGCGGTGAGATAATGACCTGATCCATACCCCACAGCGGGCTGTCGTCGGGTAACGGCTCCGTCGAGAACACATCCAATCCAGCTCCGGCAATACTGCCGGTGTTGAGCGCGTCTACCAGAGCGGCTTCGTCCACCAATGCGCCACGACCGAGATTGAGGAAGCGCGCGCTGGTTCCCATGGCTTCAAACTGCGCCGCCCCGAACATGCCCCGGGTCTCAGCGGTCAAGGCGGGAATCAACACCACATAATCGGCGTTGGCCAGTTCATCATTTAACTTGTCCAGCGGATGCACTGTGCCGAACACAGGATCGTTGTCGCGACCGCGACGACTCAAGCCCGCCACTTGCATACCCACGGCTTTCAGCAACTGACCAATACAGGATCCAATACTGCCGGCACCCACAATAAGCACTCTCTTACCGTCAATGGCTTCCGTCAGCCGGTGTTTCCAGGTGCGGGTTTGTTGCAAACGGGTGTTCTGTGGAAGGTGTTTGGCGAAAGCCAGAATGGTTGCCAGGGTGAACTCCGCCACGGGTTTATCGAACACTCCTGCCACGTTGGTTAACACCACATCACTGTCCCGTAGTGCGTCGAACATGATGGCATCGACCCCGGCACCGGCCCATTGGATCCACTTCAATGCGTTGGCGTTGCCCCACACGCCCTGTAAAGCGCCGGCACGAAAGTCCCACCCCAGCACGATTTCCGCATCTCGAATACCCTCGGATAAGGCCGCCGGCGTGGCGGCAAATCGTAACCCGGCACGTTCCGCTATACGCTCCAGACCTGGCACCTCGTCGATGCTTTCCGCACCTTGTACCAATACGGTGGGCTTGTTAGTCATGGTCAGATTTCCTTGGGCCGGGCTCGCATCAAACCTGCTTTTTATTGTACATAATTTGGTACATAATTATATACATCACGTAATCACGACGAGTAATCGACATGCGAAAGATGAAAATGGTGTCTGTTACTGACCTGAAGAAGTCCACGGCGGCTGTGCTTAGAGAGGCACGCGAAAGCGGGCAGACAATCGCCTTGGTCAAGAACAACCAAATTGAAGGCTACTACACTCCAGCGGGCTTATTGGAGATCGAACGGCCAACCAGCAAGGAAGTGTCACAGGCTCTCGCGCGCGTTCTGAAAGTGCATGGCGAAACGCTCACTAAACTCGCCAAGAAGTGAAGCTCCTCGACGCGCAACAGGTACTTGAATTGCACGAGTACGTCTTGGTGCGTGATGGTGGGTTGCCCGGGATACGAGCCGGCAAGTCCGTGGACGCCGTGCTTGCGCGCGTAGCGAACAACCTGCTCTTTGAATTCGATCCGAATGCCTCCAACGCTGCGGCGCTAATCACCTACGCCTTCGCTATTGGGCACATATTCAACGACGCCAACAAGCGAACCGCCTATGTGTGTGGCTTGATAACGTTGGAGATCAACGGCGTGAAAACCACGGCCATAGATCAAAGCAGCCCGGAGACAATCATCATAGCTGCCGCCGCGGGCGCCTTGGACAAGGTCGAATTCGTAGCTGCGTTTAATGATCTGTTGTAACGTCGGAGCGTTCATCAAATACCGAACAACAGCGCGCACTTAACCATGCCGGGCAGTGTGCGAAAAAACGCCCCGTTAGCCCAGCGAGAATGCGGCCTTAAGCTTTCCTAAGGTGGTTAAAACAATCTTCAAGAAGATCTAAGAGTTAGCTCAGGTTCTTTGCTCAGTGGGAACGTAAGTTTCGTGCCATCGCCGTCCCACGGCAAACGCAGTTGATGCCAAGACATGAGTGCAAGAACGATCGCTTCCCTCCATCCGGATGCCCATCCGGAAGCCCATGCTGAAGCTCGTCCGAAAACACAACCGGAACCGATCGATCCCTATGCCGGCTCGATCGAGCGCTACCATGGATCGGTCAGGACGCCGGTCGGGTTAGCGGGACCACTTCACGTGTTTGGCGACCATGCCCATGGCGCCTACCCGGTACCACTCGCGACGACTGAACGTGCGCTGGTCGCGTCCTATCATCGCGGATGCCTCGCACTCGATGCGGCCGGTGGCTGCCGATCCATCGTGGTCGCCGAAGCCATGACCCGAACTCCCTGTTTTCGTTTTGAAGGGGCGCGCGAGTCTCACGCCTTTATCGAGTGGGTCAAGAATCAAACACCGATTCTCAAAGGGTTGGTTGAGAAAACATCGAACCACTGCAAATTGCAGAGTGTCGGCGGGCAGGTCGAAGGCAACCACGCGTTTCTCGAACTCGCTTTCGCGACCGGCGAAGCCGCAGGCCAGAACATGGTCACCATCGCGACCGAAGCCATCTGCAGCCATGTCACGCAGTCGTTTTACCACGAACCGGAGTCGGTCTATATCGAGGCCAACTTGTCCGGAGACAAGAAAGCCACAGCCAATGCGATGACCAGCGTACGAGGCAAACGGGTGGTCGCCGAGGTGCGGATCGACGCGCAGGTGTCTCTGGAATTTTTCGGCTGTACGCCTGAGGCATTTGAGGATCACTGGTATGCCTCGGCCATGGGCGGAGCGCTCAGCGGCAGTGTTGGTTTGCACGGACACTATGCCAATGCGCTGGCCGCCCTCTACATCGCGCTGGGTCAAGATGCCGCATGTGTGGCCGAATCGGCTGTCGGCATTACCCGAATGTCGGCACGTCACGATCAGCTATATGCGTCGGTCACGTTGCCTAACGTCATCGTCGGCACTGTCGGCGGCGGCACGCAGTTGCCCGATCAGGCGTCTTACGTCGAATCGATGGGGTTGCCGGAGCGTCAACCGGCGCATGCGCTGGCCGAGATCATCGGCGCGGTTTGCCTCGCCGGTGAGTTGTCGATTGCTTCTTCAATAGCCAACGGCACGTTCGCACGTGCCCACCGAATTCTAGGTCGCAGGAGATCTCGCCATGTCAATCGTTGAATCAACGCCCTCATTCTTTCGCTCGCTCTGGATCTATCAGCAGGAACGGTTCCCATTGCTCGCCAACGGTCTGCTAATTGCCTGTTTCACGGTGAGTGCCGTTCTCTATTCCGGTTACATAAGAGGAGGTTCGGATCTACCTCAATCGACCGAGCTGTTGGCCGGATACGTGACGGTACTACTCGTTTTTCTACTCATGCGCTTTCTCGACGAGTTCAAGGATGCCGAGGACGACGCCAAGTACCGACCTTATCGACCGGTGCCGAGAGGCCTCATCTCTTTGCGCAGCATCGGTTGGCTTGCCGCGTGTACGGTGGCCGTGCAGCTACAACTTCAATGGTTGTGGTTGCCCGGACAGTTCGCGTTGCTCGGGTTCGTTTACGCCTATCTACTGCTGATGACTTTCGAGTTTGGCGCTCCCCACTGGTTGAAGCAGCATCCCATGGTTTACGCACTGTCGCACATGGTGATCATGCCGATCATCGGATTGTACGCGACGGGCATTGACTGGGCGCCAAGCGGTCGGTTACCGGCAGGGCTTCTGGGTCTCTTCACTCTATTGTTCGCCAGCGGTCTCGTCATCGAGATCGGCCGCAAAATCCGCGCGCCGGCCAGTGAAGAGCGTGGCGTCGATAGCTACTCTGCGCTATACGGACCCGCGCGTGCCGCAGCGTTGTGGTTGGCTAGCGTGTTCGCCACGCTCGTGCTGACCCTGTGGTTGTTGCGTGATGCGAACCTAGCGCCGTTTTTGAGTGCCTCGCTCATCGCGGGATTTGCATGTTGCGCGGCACTTTTCGTGCGCTACCTGCAGTGCCGCGGAACTCGCGATGCACAAAACATCGAGTTGATGTCCGGCCTCTGGTCACTGTTGGTGTTCTCGTGCGTCGCCGTCGGGGCGTACACCCATCCGCTGTTGGAGGTGTTGTCGTGATCGCGCCCGGCGCCAAGGCAGCAACCCTATTGCGACTGCAGAGCGAGGGTTACCGGATACCGGAATTCTGCGTCGTCGACGCCGCTTGGATGTGTGAGCATCTCGCGCGTGCACGACTCGAAGGTGAGCCTCGGCCGAACTGGCGGCAGCTCGTTCGAGACGCGGCGGTCAGCGATGCCCTGCGGCTCTGGCTCACCGAACATGTGCCAGATGGTGAGCGTTTTGCGGTACGTAGCTCCGCAATTGTCGAAGACGGGCGGGACGATTCGTTTGCCGGTCAGTTTGGTACACAACTCAACGTTACGCGCGAAGGACTGATCTGCGCGATTCGCGAAGTTTGGGCATCCGCGTTTGAACCTCACGTGCTCGACTACGCAGCCACTCGGGGCGTTGACTCGGATGTCCTGACCATGGGCGTGATCGTGCAGCGCATGCTCGACGCCGAAGTCTCCGGGGTGACCTTTGCCGTCGACCCGGTCGGAGGACGCCGCGATCTCAGCATTGTGTCGGCCGTTTACGGCCTTGGCGAAGGACTGGTATCGGGCGAGTTGGACGCCGATAGGTACGAAGTCGATACCAACGGCGCTATCGTCGCGACACTCGCGTCGAAAAAGCGACGCTGTGTGGCGCGCGCCGATGGCGCCACGATGATCGAAGTCGTACCGGTACCACAACGCGATCGGGCTTGCCTCGAACCGAGCGAAATTCTCGAATTGGTTCGTTGGGCTCGTGCGTTGTCCGAGCAGATGGAAGCGTGGCAAGACGTTGAGTGGTGTCTTTTTGAGGGCGAGCTATGGCTGTTACAGAGCCGTCCCATCACTGGGTTACAGCAGACCGCTGACCCGACAACCGCGCTTTCGTTGTGGGACAACTCCAACATCATCGAAAGCTATTCGGGCGTCACGACGCCGTTGACCTTTAGTTTCGTTCAGTACGTCTACTCGCAAGTCTATCCGCAGTTCTTTCGCTTCATGGGCGTAGAACAGTCGCTGCTCGAGAACAACCGCGATATCTTTCAGATGGTCGGCCTCATCCGAGGGCGCATCTACTACAACCTGTTGAACTGGTATCGGGCACTGAGTCTGTTGCCGGGCTATGCGGTCAATGCCGGTTTCATGGAACAGATGATGGGGGTTGCCGATGGGCTCGACGTAGCGCCTCCGACCGTTCCCGTTTCGGGGAATCGCTGGTGGCGTCTCATCAAATCGATTGGTGGCGTTGCACGATCCTGGTATTCCCTGCCGCGCCGAGTGGTTGAGTTTCACGCGTTGGTGGATGCAACGTTGGCCGATTTTTCTAGCGCTCGGCTTCACGGCTTAGAGCTGCACGCGTTGGTAACGCGCTACAGAGCTTTGGAATCCGAGCTTCTCAACGAGTGGCAGACGCCGCTGGTCAACGATTTCTTTGCGATGGTGTTCTTCGGCGTCTTGCGCAAGATTCTAACGAGCTGGTGTCCGGCGCTCGAAGACGAGTTTCAGAACCAGCTACTCTGTGCAGAGCAGAACATCATATCGACCGAACCGATCGAGCGGTTGAACGAACTGGCTGGTCTTTGTCGCGAAGCGCCCGAACTCGTCGATCTGGCACGCCGACGCGACGCCAAAGGGTTCTTGTCCGCGCTCACTGATCATCCGGAGATTGCCACGCCATTTGAAGCGCTGCGCTCACGTTTTGGTGCGCGCACGCTCGAAGAGTTGAAACTCGAAACGGTTACCGCCATACAAGACCCAACGATATTGGCAGCGCAACTCATCGCCTACGTGAATGCAGCGCCCGCCAAGACGCAACCATTCTCCTCCGAGCAACACCGCCGCGACGCTGAAACGCGATTTGCCGATGCCCTTGCCGCCAATCCCTTGAAACTGTGGATCGCTGGCTGGGTGTTGGGCCACACACGGCGTTTGGTGGCACAGCGGGAGAATCTTCGCTTCGAGAGAACCCGAGTATTCGATGCTGCACGCGGGCTCTTTCTCGCAATCGGTCGGCAGCTTGCTTTCGACAACGTACTAGGGCGTACACGCGACGTGTTCTGGCTCACCAAGGACGAGATTTTCGACTTCGTTCGCGGCACCGCTGTCGATACCGATCTCAAAAACATCATTGTGACACGGCAAGAAATCTGGGCGGCTTATCCGGGGGCGGACGTTGCCGACAGATTCGCAACGCATGGCTCTCCCTACGTCGGTAACGCGTTTGACCTCGAAATCGAGGATCGTCACGAGATCGGTCCGCAACTAGATGGTCCGCAACTAAAAGGTACAGGTTGTTGTGCAGGCCGTGTCACCGCTCAAGTACTAGTCGTCACCGATCCCAGCTCGGTAACCGATCTCGCGGGTCGGATTCTCGTTGCGGAGAGGACGGACCCAGGCTGGACGCCGTTGTTCCCGCTCGCCGTCGGCATTCTCGTCGAGCGCGGTAGCTTGCTCTCGCACTCGGCCATCGTCGCACGCGAGTTGGGTATACCAGCGGTGGTCGCCGCACGCGGGTTGCTGTCGCAAGTGCGAACGGGCGATGTCGTGACCTTCGATG
>CBDTZM010000063.1:0-7572 GCA_965364915.1 uncultured Pseudomonadales bacterium
GCAGATCGAGCCACGTTCGCCCGGATGTTGGTGCACAGCACAGAAAATCCAGAACGCTTGCAGCAGCTCGAACAGCTAACGCTGGACACATCCACGGAGCTACACGTTGAAGCCCGTTTCGTGGGGCTGCCGCTCACGCCCGGTATCGAAGGCACCGTGGTGACGTGTCGCGTGATTACCGATCGTATTCAGTCTATGCGCGAGCTGCGCGCAAGCGAAGCACGATTCTCGCGCATCTTTCATGCTAGCCCCGATGCAATCTTGATCGTACGTCGCGAGGACTCGACGATCCTCGACTTCAACGAGGGTTTTACCAGGCTCTTAGGCCACTCGCGAGAAGCGGCGATCGGGCAACAAGAATCCGACTTGGGTTTCTGGATCGAAGACAAACAGCGCCTCGCCGTGTTGCGCGATCTGCAACAAAACAACGAAGTCATCGACCTGGAGACGCAACTTAGAACCGCCGACGGCCGCATCGTCCACGTCGAAATCTCGCTGCGGTTCATCGAGATCGATGGAGATATATGCATTTTGTGCATCGGACGCGACATTACCAAGCGCATTGCCGCAGAGGCCGCCTTGAAGGACAGCGAACAAAAGTTCGGCTCCGTGTTCGCCTATTCCCCTGACGGCATCGTCATCTTGCGAGAAAAGGACGCTACGATCTTCGACATCAACCAGGCCTTTCTCGACACGTCCGGGTTCGCTCGCGAAGATCTACTCAACAAGTCGGTCGCCGACTTGCCGATATTCCAGGATCGTGAAGAGTTTCTGGAAGCGGCCCACCTTTTGGCCACTGAGGGTCAATATTCCAATTTCGAGATCAATTTCAAGACGCGCGACGGCGAGCTCATCCCCGCTCTAGTCTCAGCCACCACATTTGAGCTGAGCGGGGAGTCGTTTGCGTTGTGCATCGCCAAAGACGTTCGCGAGTTGCGCACGACCGAGGAGCGGCTCATGCGCAGTGAGGCGCGTTTCCGCGGCGCCTTCGAGAACGCACCAATCGGTATTATCTTGATCGACCTCGAAGGTCAGATATTCCAGGCCAATCGATTTAGTGCCGAGCTACTCGCCTACGACGAGAAGCAGATGCCAGGCCTGCATCTATCACGCCTCGTGCCGCGCGAAGACCGCCAAGGTTTGAAAGACCAACTGCAACGACTCGTCAATCCAAGCGGCAGCGAAGTGTCGCGCATCGAGCGTCGACTTGTTTGTCACAACGGTCTGGAAATCTGGACCAACTTTCATGTAGTGTTGCAGCGCGGTCTGGATGACGAGCCACTGTATTGCATCGTACAGATCGCGGATATCACCGACACCAAGTTGAGCCAAAGGCGGATGGAGCGGATGGCGTTCTACGACACGCTTACCGATCTCGCCAACCGTCGCCTATTCCAAGACCGCTTGCGTCAAGCGATCGACCACAGCGAGCGGACACAACGCTCGGCGGCCCTCCTTTACCTAGACCTCGATCAGTTCAAACGCGTCAACGACACGCTAGGGCATGAAGCCGGCGACCAATTATTGCGCGAAGCCGCCAACCGCCTTACCCAATGTGTGCGTAAAGAAGACACCGTGGCGCGGCCCGGCGGTGATGAATTTACGATCCTGCTTTACGATGTGCAGTCTCCCAGTGACGCCGGTCAGGTTGCCGAGAAAGTGTTGACCACAATGCGCGAACCAATGTCGGTGCATGGTCAAAAATTGGTCATCACGACCAGTATCGGCATAACCATCATTCCTGCCGACGGCACCGAGACGAACTCGCTGATGAAGAACGCCGACCTCGCGATGTACCGGGCAAAGGAAAGAGGCCGCAACAACTTTCAATTCTACAGCGAAGACATGAACACCTACGCCCAACACCGGCTGCGTACGGAAAACGAGTTACGCAGTGCCTTGGAAGAAGATCAATTCGTGCTCTACTACCAGCCCAAGGTACGACTCTCAGACCAACGCACGGTGGGTGTTGAGGCCTTGATTCGCTGGAATCACCCGGATCGAGGCCTGTTGATGCCTGGCGAGTTCGTCGAGATCGCGGAGGAAACCGGGTTTATCGTCGAAATGGGTAGCTGGGCCATCCAGACCGCCTGTGTCGCCGCACGCGCCCTTGCCGACAAACACAAGGCACCGCTGACGATGGCGATTAACATTTCGCCGCGACAATTTCGCGACCCTTCGCTCATCAACACAATCCGCCGGTCAATTCGTAAATCGCGCATCGACCCAGAAACCATCGAGTTCGAAATCACCGAGACGATGTTGATGCACGATGTCGATGCCGCTTCTGAAACGGTTCACCGGCTACACGATCTCGGTGTGCGCCTTGCGATCGACGATTTCGGCACGGGTTACTCTTCGCTGAATTACCTCAAGAAGTTCCCGATCGACACAGTCAAGATCGACCGCAGTTTCATCATGGACATTCCGCACAACACTGACGACATGGAGATCACCGCTGCTGTCATAGCCATGGCCCACCGCTTGAAGATGAACGTAGTTGCCGAAGGCGTGGAAACCTCCGAACAACTCGAGTTTCTCGTCAAACATGATTGCGAATACGCGCAGGGTTATCTTTTTAGTAAAGCCCAACCACTACGTGAAATTCGCCAACTCATCGCACCGAACGTACGCATGTTACGGGGGGAGTAAGGGCGCCTTGACTACGTCAAGGCGTAGCAGTTTGCTTCTGCAAAGGCGCCTTACTGCGTAAGGCGTAGCAGTTTGCTTCGCAAACTGCAGTTCGCAAACGAAGCCTTATCGATAGAATCCTTCATGGGCCGCGCGGAACAGCGCTTCCGCCTTGGCTGCGCGATCATAGTCGGGTTGGTCCGGCTGCAACATGTCGCCGGCCATCCGCCAACTGAACACATCGCCGCTTCTGACTAGTACCGTCAACCGTTCGCGATCCAGCAGACCGACGTGATAGTTGTGCTCTACCGGAACCACCCCGTCCGCCTCTTGCAACAAGTTGGCTCCATAAAAGCCGGGTGAAGGACTCACGCCCAGGACGTCCAACAAGGTGATCGGCAAGCTCATCGTGGAGCCGAGGTGGTGCACGACTCGGGGCGGCAGACGCAGCTGATTGAGGAACAGCAGCGGCACGCGGTACCCGTTCGCGGGCACCAGCGCATCTCCGACCAGCGTCGGAGCATGGTCGGCAACGACGACGATCAGTGTGTCGGCAGACCACGGATGGTAGGCCGCGCGTCGAACAAAATCGCCCAGTGCCCAGTCTGCATAGGCCATTGCATACTCGCTGCGCCTTTCGTCGGCAGGATAGGCGACGCGATTGTCGGGAAAATCGAACGGGCGATGGTTGGTCACCGTGAGCGCACTGATCATGACCCGCTCGTGGGCTTCGGTGAGCCGGTCCATCTCGGTCAACACCCTGTCGAACAATATCTCGTCGGCAACACCCCAACTCGTTTCGAACCAGCGGTCATCAAAGTCATAGCGACTCGACATTTCATGGAATCCGATACCCTTCCAGTAATCGAAAAAACTCGAAAACCCTGGCCAGCCACCGTAGACGAACGAGGTATGGAACCCTGCCCGACCCAGGTCTCTCGGCAACGAGGGAAGCCGCTCAAAACCAGCTCGTTCGGTCACTGCGATGCCCGGTAGCGGTGGAAAGCCGTTGAGGATCGCTTCCAGTCCACGCGTGGTTCGACTCCCGGTGGCGTACACATTGTCGAAATAGATACCTTGCTCGACCAACTTGGCGAGTTCCGGCATGTATTTCTGCCGCGCAGCACCGTCCCACCAGGTGTCCCCCGAGAACGACTCCTCCACAACGAGGATGAGGTGTTTGAACGGCGTTGGATCAGTGGCGGGATTCACGGAGGCGTCCAACTGCTCGAGCAACGATGGTCGCCAATAAGCGCCCTGCCACACCGACATGTCCATGCGAGCCGCACGTAACAATCCGAGATAGCCGTTGCTTGCCAACTGATTCAGATAGCGAGAATGACCCGGGGTGCCGGGACCTACCAGGGCCACGAAAGCGACGCCCGCAACAACCCAAGCAACCAAACCGCCGCGATCGGCCCCCCAGGAATCACGGCCCGGTAACCAACCACTCATCCATCGGTAAAGTAACCAGACGACGCCGAGAAACGGCAACGCATACCAACTCAGTGAGAACTGCTCTTCTAGGAATGTCAGGATTTCCCGCGGATATCCCAAGTAGTGGAAGACGAGACGATCTAGACGGTTCTGGAACTCGATCCAGTACACAACCTCAGCGACCATGACCAGGCTGACGAACGCGAGGGTCACGGCAAACCATATGCGACCCGCTCGGAATCCGAGTAGAAAGCCGATCGCAAGCCATCCTCCGACAATTCCGAGCGCCTTGAGATCGTTAAACAACCCCACGACAATGGCGACGGCTCGCACATCGAGGTCCTCGGTACCCAGTTGACCAGCAATGAACACCCGCAGCGCAAGCCCGGCCAGCAACCAGAAAGCTGCAAAGCGCCACCAAAAGTTAGTCATCGAGTCGGCTCGGACATAAAAAAAGACAACAGCACCGGCAATAGAAACACGGCAAATAATAGTAGCAAAGATACGGCGACCGCGAGCAACAAACCAATGGACGCCGTGCCCTGATGTGGCGATAGCGACAAGGCGGCAAACGTACCCACGGTCGTGAGCGTGCTGAGCAACACGGCCCGTGGCGTACTGGAATGCATCAGGTCGGTAACACCACCTTCTCCGCGATAGCGGTCGACAACATGAATCCCGTTATCCACACCAAGACCAAAGATCAAGGGCAACACAAGGATGTTCGCCATGTTCAAGGGTGAGTCGAACCAGACACCCGCCGCAAGCGTCAACAATGCCGCCAACACGAGAGGAATCGATATCAAGAGCGCGTAACGCAGGCTGCCAAACGTAACCAACAGCACCGCCACGATGGACACAGCGGCAAAAATCAACGCTTGTTGGAAGCTGGATACCACTATTCGGCCCACACCCCATTCGACAACCGGACGCCCGGTCGCGTTAGGCGCCAGCGTGCGCACGCCTTCAATGAAGCGGCTCAACGCCGCAACCGGGGCGACATCTTCTGCCGGCAACACAATCGAGAGATGTTGGCCGGAATCACTCACAAGCCGTTCGGCTACTTCGATGGGGAGGTCCTTGAATTCAATCGGCTCGACGGCGACGGCGCGGCGCAACCACTCGAGCTCATCGGCAAGATTGGAGATGACACCCCGTTGCCAGATCATCAATCCCTGCGGCGAACCCGCGCCAAGCGCGTCCAAAGCCCTTCGCAGCCTACGAAACCGACCTTCGTCGTCGTGTTCGTCGATGGTAGAGCGCAGGTTCGCCAGGGAGGCCGCCAGAGCGCTCGGCGTTGGCGCATCCATCGTTCTCAAGGGCTCCAATGCGCTCTGCAGGATCTGTCGCAAATCTTCCAAAACGAACAACTTCTCGGTTTGGTCGCTCGGCACAAAATCCCACGGCGCAATCACCGAATCGACGACGCCAAGTGCTTCAAATGGTGCCGTATCGAATTCATCTTCAGACATGATGGCCAAGGCATAGTCGGTCGCCAAACCTTCTTCACGCAGCAACCGCAGCGTGCGCATGGACCCAGCGTTAGGATCCTTCAAAGCCAGCACGCTGTAGTCGAAACGCGACTGACTGGCGACCAATCCAGCGACCACGGCGAGCGTGCCGATCAAGCCCAACACCACACCGCGCCTGCGGATCAACCAGCTAACCAACCGCGCGCTGGACGGGATGTCCAGCACGTGGTGTTTGATCGGGCCGCATACCGAGTAGAACGCCGGCAGCAAAGTAAACGTCAGAAACCCGGCGATCGCCATCCCGCCGGCCGATATGACGCCCAAGTCAGCCAGACCCGCATAGTCGGTTGGCCAAAAACCTAGAAAACCCAGCGCCGTCGTCACCGTACAGATCGCGATCGCGCCGCCGACGCTAACTGTCGTAGATGTTAGAGCCTCCACCGCCGAGCCGACGTTTTCGTTGAGGGCTTCCTGGTAGCGCAGCGAAAAGTGGATGGCAAAATCCACGCCTAAGCCGAAAAACATCACCAGAAATACAATCGACAACGTGTTGTACTCGCCAACCGTCAACATCGCGTACGCCGACGTCCACACGATACCCACGATCAACATGACAAAGGTCGCCAGGATGACCTTGGCTGACCGCACGCCCAATACCAAGACGATCGCCAAGAGTGCGATCGCCAACCAACCAGCAAGTTGTACACCGGTGACAGCCGCCTCGATCTCCTCGTGCGCAAGCGCTACCTCGCCCGTTATGCCGACGCGAACCTCGTCCGGTATGTCGAGCTCATCGATGATCGAAGCCAGCTCGGCCATCACCTCGGCATTGGCAACGGTCTCGCCCGCGCTCGAATTACTCTTCAACAGAATCAGCTGGTAGATCGGATCCGTCGACGTGAAGAACTCATTGGTCCAGTAGACGGTGGAATCACTTCCCGCCAACACCGCCTCCGCCGATTCCGTCAGCAAACGCACAACGGTGTCGAAGCCGGACGGTGCTTCGTTGGCGATACCGTCGGCGACCAGGTCCAGTATTCCGCGCAAACTCGGGTCTTCGGCAGCTACCGTCAGCATGGGTTGCGCCTCGGCGAGGCGGTCTGCCATGTCGTCGAGGTCGTCCTCATCCAGGTAGAGAAAGGCGTGGTCGCGAAAGAACGAATGACTGCCGCCCGCATATACGGCCCGAAAGTGTTCCGGTCGGGATTTCAACGCCGCTTCAAAAGCGCGCGTCGTGTCTTCAACCTGCTTGAATCCCTCACCCGAGATCACCACCACCGCGGTCCGGACGAGGTCGGGGAATTCCGCTTCGTAACGATCGAAGTCAATTCGCCATGGCGCCTCCTGGAGGATAAGGTCGTTCAGGTTGGAGTTCATACGGAACTGGTCGATCGCGACCCAGCCCAGGATGGCCGTCACCATCCCGAGCGCGTAGAGCACGCCCCGTGCGTGACGGGCGACCCAACCGACCCAACGCGTTAGCCCGCGTATCAGCCAACGTTCAACCATCACTCCTCTTCGTCATCGAAGAAGTCGTCGAACTCCTCAGGCGGATCGCCGTCAAAGATGACGTATTTACGGCGTTGAAAGTAAGCCTCTCGGGTAAAAGCGTACGGATCCAACGCCGATGCATCGCGCGCGTCGGTCAATGCCAACGCGTTGGCTCGGGTATTCAATACATCCAGGCCGCCGAGCCAGAAAGAGTAGCTACTGCCTAGTACCAGACGCGGCACGAATCCGCGGACGGTCAACGATGGTAAATCGCGGATCGTCGTGGGCCCGAGAAACGGTACGAAGACGTAGCGGCTTTTCTTCCAACCCCAAACCGCGAGCGTCTGTCCCAAATCCTCTTCTTGCGCACGTAGCCCCGCCCGTGTCGCAACGTCGATGAGTCCGGCAAGTCCGACGGTGCTGTTGAGCATGAATCGAGCTACGTCGGTACCGCCCCGTTTGGGTTTACCTTGCAAAAACCCGTTCAAAGCACTATCCAAGTCTCGCAGGTTACGAAAAAAATTGGTGATGCCTGTCTCGA
>CBDTZM010000064.1:0-7547 GCA_965364915.1 uncultured Pseudomonadales bacterium
GACGGATGAATGTTCTTGTTCGTCCAATCCATCTCGGAAACGTGTACCAGTCCTTCGACCCCTTCTTCGATCTCGGCAAAACAGCCGTAGTCGGTCAGGTTGGTGACCGTGGCGGTTACTCGAGCGCCTTCCGGATAACGCCGCGTCAATTCGACCCACGGATCGTCGCCCAATTGCTTCATGCCCAAGCTGACACGATTCTTCTCTCGGTCGAACTTGAGAATTTTGACGTCGACTTCGTCACCGACATTGACCATCTCGCTAGGATGACGAATTCGGCGCCAAGCCATATCCGTGATGTGTAACAACCCATCGACACCGCCGAGGTCGACGAACGCCCCGTAGTCGGTGAGGTTCTTGACGATACCCTTGACGTCCTGGCCTTCCTGCAAAGAAGCCAACAACGCTTCGCGTTCTTCGCTGTTCTCTTGTTCAAGCACCGCGCGCCGCGAGACGACGACGTTGTTGCGTTTCTGGTCCAGCTTGATGACCTTGAATTCCAGCGGCCTACCCTCGAGGTGGGTGGTCTCGCGCAATGGTCTGATGTCTACCAGAGAACCGGGTAGAAACGCCCGGATGTCGCTGACATCGACCGTAAATCCGCCTTTGACCTTACCGTTGATGACCCCTTGAACGACCTCGTTGCCGCCAAAGGCCTCTTCCAACATCATCCAGGATTCGGCGCGGCGCGCCTTTTCTCTGGATAGCCGGGTCTCACCCCAGCCGTCGTCCACCACTTCCATCGCGACCTTGACCTGATCGCCGACAGAGAGATTGAATTCACCTTGTTCGTTGAGGAATTGGTGTTTCGGGATAATGCCTTCAGATTTCAATCCGGCATGAACCACCACCCATTCACTATCGATTTCGACCACCGTGCCGGTGACGATGGAGCCAGGCACCATCTCGATGGTTTGTAAACTTTCTTCAAAAAGATCGGCAAAACTTTCGCTCATATATTTGGTCGCAGACAGGCCCGCCGTTGACAACGGTGGTAACGCGACATCTCCATGTGTTGTGGAAACCAGAGGTTTCCGGTTATTAACGTTATGCGCTGATCAACTTATGTAATGCCTCGCTCGTGGACGAGGGCCAAAACAAAATCCAACACCTCTTCGATGCTCATTCGGGTGCTATCGATGACGACGGCGTCCTCGGCCGGCGTTAGCGGTGAAACAGCGCGCCCAGTATCTCGACCATCCCGTTCTTGGATGCTAGCGAGAAGGGCGCGAAAACTAACACTTAACCCTTTGTTTTTCAACTGTTTATAGCGACGCTCCGCACGAACCTCGGCGCTCGCCTCCAGAAATATCTTGCAGACCGCATCGCGGAAAACCACGGTTCCCATATCACGCCCGTCCGCCACCAGTCCCGGTGTGCGCCTTTGCTTGACTTGTTGCGCGAGAATGGCCCTGCGTACCGCCGGATGCGCCGCGACTTCCGACGAGGCGATACTGATCGCTTCAACGCGAATCGCATCGGTCAGGTCCTCTCCGTCGACAGTGATCTGGCCTTGTTCAAAGGATACGTCGATAGCGGACGCCATCTCACCAAGCGTAGCCTCATCGTCGAGCGCGATGCCCCTGGTCGTCGCCACGTGTGCGACGATGCGGTACAACGCGCCGCTGTCTAGGTAGTGCCAGCCGAGCCGCTCAGCCAGATCCGCGGCCAATGTGCCCTTGCCGGAACCACTAGGTCCGTCAACCGCAATCACCGGAACGGCGTTCAGGTGCGCATCAGCCATCGAATTCGCGTCGCCGCACGGCCGCGGCTCGAATGATTGCCTCGGCCTCGTTTGTGTCCTCTTGGCGTACGGCAGTCTCCAAGATTCTCGCCGCCTGACGAAAGTCTTTCAGACTCGCCAGTAAGGCTTTCTTGTTGAGCTGGAATATGCGCGCCCACATTTCCGGGTTGGACGCCGCGATCCTGGTGAAGTCGCGAAAGCCGCCGCCCGCGAAAGGCAACATGTCGCTGTCCACTTGATCGAGAAAGGCAAACGCCAAGAAATGCGGCAGGTGGCTGGTCACGGAGAGAACGCGGTCGTGGTCTGCCGACGTCATCGTTTGCGTCGCCGCGCCAACCGCTCGCCACAACACCTGCACGACGCCCACGGCAGAAGCATCGGTTTCCGATTCGGGCGTCAGCACCACCGTGCAGCCATCGAACAAAGCCTCGCTCGCGGCTTCGGGACCGCTGCGTTCGGAACCCGCAACGGGATGCGTCGGTACAAAACGCGACGGCATGCGTTTGAGCTCAGCTCGCACCGCCTTGATGACCGGGCCTTTGACGCTCGCTACGTCGAACACGACCGCAGGATGATCCTTGAGCGCCACCACCCATTCGGCAACCTTGTCGCTCGGCGGCGCCAACAGCACGGTATCGGCGTCTTGCGGTACCGCATGCACGATCCTGTCGATGATACCCAGCGACTGTGCCGTCGCCGCTTGCGCCGGGTCCGCATCGAACCCGACAATCTCCGAGAACAGATCGCGCTGGCGTGCGGCTAATGCAAAAGAACAGCCCATCAGCCCGGTACCCACGACAGCGAGTTTCATGCTTGCGCTAAAACCTGTTCGAGCGTCCGCAGAAAACGTTGGTTCTCTTCCGGCAAACCAACACTGACGCGTAGATGGGTCGGAAGTCCGTATTCCGCCACGGGTCGCACAATGACCCCTTCGCTGAGTAGACGTTCGTACACCGGCGTAGATGCCTGCCCGACGTCGAAACAAACGAAGTTGCCGACCGATGGAATGTACTCGAGTCCGAGCTTTGCAAGACCCGCGGTGATCACGCCCATGCCTTCACGATTCAACGTTCGGCTGGTTGCGACGAATTGCTGATCGGCAAGCGCACCTTGGGCCGCCGCTAGGGCTAGACTGTTGACGTTGAAAGGCTGCCGCGCGCGGTTCATCAGGTCGGCGGCGAGAGGTGAGCTGACGCTGTAGCCTATGCGCAGCGATGCCAACCCGTGAATCTTGGAGAACGTGCGGGTCACGATGAGGTTCGGATAACGATCAACGAGACGCACACCGTTCGGGTAACCTTGCGCCTCCACATACTCGTAATACGCCTCGTCCAACACCACCCATATGCGTTCCGGCAGCCGCTCCAGAAAATCGACGAGGTCCGCTTCCGTCACCCAGGTACCGGTCGGGTTGTTGGGATTGGCGATGAATGCGATCCGGGTGGCATCGGTGATCGCGTCCAGATAACCCTCTAGATCGTGGCCGTAGTTCTTCGCAGGAACACGAACGAGCTTGGCGCTGCAGCCGGTAATTGCAAGGTAGTAGACGACGAAACCATGCTCGGACATCACGCCCTCGAGCCCTGCCTCCAGCGTCACCTTGGCGGCAAGCTCCAACACGTCGTTGGATCCATTGCCCAGGGTCAATCGATTGACCTCGACATCGAGATGCTCCGCAAGTGCGGCTTTCAACAGATAGCCGCTGCCATCGGGATAGCGGGACAACTCTTCGGCTGCGCGTGCCACACATTCGCGAACCATGGGGCCCGGACCGCGAGGATTTTCGTTGCTCGCGAGCTTGATGATGTCGGTGATGCCAAGGTCGCGGGTCAACTCGTCGATGGGTTTACCCGGCTGATAAGGGTTGAGGCTGGCAATGCTCTGGTTGATCCAATCGGTCATGACAAGTCTCGCCAGGGTTTCAGATGACGGCTTGCGGATATGACCCGAGTATGCGTACCTCTAGCGCAACCTTTTGCACATCCCCAAGCGCTGTTTGGACAACGGTATCTTGCTTGTGGCCATCGAAATCGATGAAGAACACGTAAGACCAGTCGCCCGAACGCGCGGGGCGGGTTTCAATGCGCGTCAATGAGATGTCGTGCCGGTCGAACGGCTCCAGGACCTTGAACAGCGCACCCGGCTCGTTCTTGGTCGACACGAGTATCGACGTCTTGTCACGCCCGCTTGGGCCAACATACTGACAGCCTAGCACCAGAAAGCGCGTCTTGTTGTCTGTATGGTCTTCGACGTTGCTTGCAACCACCCGCAGCGCATAGCGTTCCGCCGCCATCTCGCCCGCAACGGCACCAATTTTGGGATCGTTCGACGCTTGCAATGCTGCTTCCGCATTGCTCGTCACCGCAACCCTTTCGATACCCGAATAGTTGGCATCGAGCCAACCACGACACTGAGCCAACGACTGTGCGTGCGAAACGATGGTCTCAACCGTGCCGTCATTGTCACGATGCACGAGAAACGCATGGTGGATCGGCAGTTCCACCTCCGCGCAAATACTGATATCCGGCGGACACTCCATGAAGCAATCGAGCGTGTGGTTGACCATCCCTTCGGTAGAGTTTTCGACCGGCACCACGCCGTAATGCACCGCGCCGGTTTCAACCTCGCGAAACACCTCGTCAATGGCCGTTACCGGCCGCGTGTGTGCGAAGTGTCCAAACTGGGTAATGGTCGCCATTTCCGTGTACGTGCCCGCCGGACCCAGATACGCAATCGTCAATGGCTGCTCTAGCGCCATGCAGCACGAGATAATTTCACGGAACAACCGTGCCACGTCTTGGTCCGACAGCGGCCCCTGATTGGTTTCCTTCAAGCGCGTCAATATCTGCGCTTCGCGTTCCGGCCGATAGTAAACCGGCGGTTTGTCGCCAGGTTCCGCCTGCTTGATCTTTGCGACATCCAACGCGAGGCCAGCGCGCTCGTTCAGAAGCTTCTGCAGCTCCGAGTCGATCGAGTCGATGCGTTGGCGTATAGGATTGAGCGCTTCCTCATCCATGGAGGCTATCCGTGCTCATGCTCGAACTCGTTCATGAAGCCGATCAGCGCATCGATCGCCTCCATCGGCACGGCGTTGTATATGCTCGCGCGCATGCCGCCGACGCTGCGATGGCCTTTCAGACCCAACAGTCCTGCCGCCTTGGCGCGCGTGAGAAACTGTGCATCTAATTCGGAATCGGGCAACTTAAACGGGACATTCATGGACGATCGAGCGTCTGGCGCCACCGGCGAATGATAGAAGTTGCTCGCATCGATCGTCGCATACAACGACTCGGCCTTCCTCGCGTTCAGCGCCGCTATGCCTTCAAGTCCGCCCTGGTCTTTCAGCCATTGGAACACCAGCCCCGCTAAATACCACGCATACGTCGGCGGTGTGTTCGACATGGATCCGGCCGCTGCCTGAACGGCATAGTCGAGCATACTCGGCGTACCTTCGCGCGCGTTACCCACGAACTCGTCCCTGACAATCACGACGGTCAGTCCGGCCGGGCCGATGTTCTTCTGCGCACCAGCATAAATAAGAGCGAACTTGGACACGTCGATCGGTCGCGACAAAATATCGGACGACATATCCGCCACCAATGGTGCCGAAGATGCCGGCACGTCGTGGAATTGCACGCCACCGATGGTTTCGTTGGAACAGATGTGCAGGTAAGCCGCATCGTCGCTCAAGCGCCATTCGCATCGTGGCGGCACGCGATCGAAGTTGTGCGCCTGCGCCGTCGCCACAACGTTGACCTCGCAGTAACGTTGCGCTTCCTTTATCGCCTTGGTCGACCACGATCCGGTCTCGACGTAGTCGGCGACCTGCTTGTCACCCAGCAGGTTGAGCGGCACCGCTGAAAATTGCGCGGTGGCACCACCCTGCAGGAACAGCACGTGATAATCATCGCCTACGTCCAGCAACTCGCGCAGGTCGGCTTCGGCAGCCTGCGCAATGTCGATGAACTCGGCACTGCGATGGCTCATCTCCATCACGGACGTGCCGGTGCCTTGGTAGTCGAGCATCTCTGCTTGCGCCCGCTCGAGCACCGACGTCGGGAGCGCCGCTGGTCCCGCGGCAAAATTATGCGATCTACTCATCTTCGACGTCGTCACCATCGGTAGATTCGACGATCGGCGCGACGCTATTGAGCTGTTCATCGCCTCGCAAGTTGATCAGTCGCACGCCTTGCGTATTGCGTCCTTGTATCGAAACTTCATCGGCGCCGGTACGCACCAGGGTGCCCATATCGCTGATCAACATCAGCTCATCACCAGCCAATACCTGAACAGCACCCACCACGTCGCCATTGCGGTCGCTCGTCTGCATGGCTATGACACCCTGTGCCCCGCGCCCCTTCACCGGAAAGTCGCCAACCTTGGTGCGTTTGCCGTAACCGCGCCCACTTGCCGTCAACACGTAGCCGTCGGCAACCGGGATGATCAAGGAAATGACCCGATGGCCACCGGTCAACCGAATACCTCGTACGCCGCGAGCGGTGCGGCCCATGGCTCGTACGTCCGACTCTTTGAAGCGTGCCGCCTTGCCCGAACTTGCTGTCAACAACACATCGCAGCGGCCATCGGTGATGGCCGCACCCACCAACGTATTGTCCTCTTCGAGTTCCAGCGCGATCAGGCCGCTTGGCCGTGGTCTGGAGAATTGTGACAGCTCGGTTTTCTTGACCGTGCCGTTGGCGGTTGCCATGAATACGAAGTGATCGTCGTCATACTCCTTGATCGGCAGCAGCGACGTTATCCGTTCGCCCTGGCTCAAGGGTAACATGTTGACCAACGGGCGGCCCTTGGCACCGCGGCTGCCCTGCGGAATCTGAAATACCTTCAGCCAATAGACTTTGCCGATGTTGGAAAAACACAACAAGGTGTCGTGGCTATGGGCGACCAACAAATGTTCGACGAAATCTTCATCACGAACGGACGCCGCCGCCTTGCCGCGTCCACCTCGACGTTGTGCCTGGTATACATCCAGCGGCTGGGTCTTGGCGTAGCCTTGATGAGAAACGGTGACCACCAAGTCTTCTTCGGTAATCAGATCCTCCATGGACAAATCTTGGTGGGTGCCGACAATCTCTGTACGACGGGCATCACCATAGGCTTCGCGAATCTCTTCGAGCTCTTCCCGAATCACGGTCTCGAGACGCTCACTCGAACCCAAAACGTCCTGTAAATCGGCAATGTCGTCAAGGATGCCTTGATAGTCTTCGACCAACTTGTCTTGCTCGAGCGCCGTCAACCGATGTAACCGCAAGTCGAGAATGGCTTGCGCTTGGTCTTCCGAGAGGTAGTAGAGGCCTTCTCGAAAGCCAAACTCATCACTTAGCCCATCGGGTCGACAGGCGTCGCTGCCGGTTTTCTCCAGCAACTTTTCGACGCCTCCGGATCCCCAGCCGCGACCCATCAGCGCGATACGCGCCTCGGCTGCCGCCGGCGATGCCTTGATGAGTTCGATGACCGCATCGATGTTGGCCAGCGCGACGGCTTGGCCTTCCAACACGTGACCGCGTTGGCGGGCCCTGCGCAACAAATACAGGGTGCGACGGGTGACGACCTCTTTGCGGTGTTGAATGAACGCCTCGAGCATCTGCTTGAGGTTCAGCACGCGCGGCCGGCCATCGACGAGTGCCACACAGTTGATCCCGAAAACCGACTGCAGTTGGGACTGGGAGTAGAGGTTGTTGAGCACCACGTCCCCGGGTTCGCCGCGCCTGAGTTCGATCACGACGCGCAAGCCGTCCTTGTCCGACTCATCGCGAAGCTCGGTGATACCCTCGATGCGTTTTTC
>CBDTZM010000065.1:0-7481 GCA_965364915.1 uncultured Pseudomonadales bacterium
TAGCGCCATGCACCACCTCAAGAAATACCCGAATCGACGGTTGTACGATACGACTGACAGCCAGTACGTCACCATCGAGGACGTGCGCAAGCTGATTGCCGGGGGTGAGAGTATCCACGTTGAGGACAGCAAGGAAGGAAGCGATCTAACCCGTGCCGTACTGATGCAGATCCTCTCCGAACAGGAAGCCGAAGGCCACGAGCCCGTGCTAACGAATCGCGCCATCGAACAGATCATTCGTTTTTACAGCGACCGGCTCGGCGGCGTCGCTTCGCGCTATATCGAGCAATCGATACTCACGTTCCTCGACCATCAAGACCAGTTTCGCCAGCGTATGCGCCAGCTCAACGATATGAATCCGTTGAACCTGATGCGCCAAGCTTTCGAAGCCAACAACCCGCCGGACAACGACGAAACGGATAAGAAATGACCGAGTTGATCTGGCGGGGCGCGCGCGAACTGACGCGGGCGATCCGCACCCGCGAACTTTCTTGCCACGATCTCATGTCGGCTTGCTACGACCAAATTGAGCGATTGAACCCGGACGTAAATGCCATCGTCAATCTACTACCCCGCGCGTCGGCCCTGCAACAAGCCACGCGCAAGGATGAAGCACTGGCGCGAGGTGACGAGATCGGCGTGCTCAACGGGCTACCGATGGCGGTCAAAGACCTACAGGCAGTACAGGGTTTCCCCACCACGTTCGGTTTCGTGCCGTACGCCGACCAGGTCGCCGACCAGGACGGTGAGCTGGCAGCGCGGATGCGGCGTGCCGGCGCCATCATCATCGGCAAGACCAACGTACCCGAATTCGGGCTCGGCTCGAACACGTTCAACAGCTTGTTTGGAGCAACCCACAATCCCTATGCGCTGCACAAGACCGCGGGCGGAAGCTCCGGCGGCGCCGCGGCCGCTCTGGCTACCGGCATGCTGCCCGTCGCCGACGGCAGCGATATGGGTGGGTCGCTCAGAAATCCGGCATCTTTTTGCAACGTCGTGGGGCTTCGACCCTCGATGGGCCGTGTGCCCGACGAACGCGGCTTAGGTTGGTCGGCACGACTCTCCGTCTGCGGCCCCATGGCTCGCACGGTTGCCGACACCGCGATGCTGTTGGCGGCACAAGCCGGCCACTATCCTCCGGACCCGCTCTCGCTCGCCGAATCCGGCGATGGCTTCGTGGCGCCGCTGCAACGCAAGGCGGCCGGTTTGAAGCTGGCGATCAGCCCAACCCTCGGCGGTCTGCCGGTTGACCGGGAGGTTGAACAATGTATCACCATCGCCGGCGAGACCTTTACCGAACTGGGCGCGACGGTCGAGGAAGCGTGTCCCGATCTCACGGGCGCAATGGACGTGTTTCAAGTACAGCGCGCAGCCAATCTGGCCGTACTTGGACGCGAGTTGGAGACTCGGTTGCCCAATTGGCGCGAACACACGAAAGACGCTGCGATTTGGAATATCGAGAAAGGACTCGCGCTCACTGCGCAGGAACTCATTCAAGCAGACTTGGAACGCACCAAAATCTACCGCCGCGTCGTACGTTTCTTTCACAGCTACGACGCGCTGCTGTGTCCGGCCGCACAAGTCCCGCCGTTCGACATCGAGGACGAATGGGTACGCGAAATCGACGACCAAACGCTCACCACCTATATCGATTGGATGACCGTGTGCTGCGCGATCTCGGTAACGGCGCTGCCCGCGATTTCGGTACCCGGCGGGTTCACCAACGCCGGCCTGCCCGTGGGGTTGCAGATCGTCGGGCGCCCGCGGGGCGACTTCGAGCTTCTGCAAATTGGCTATCTTTTCGAACAAGCGACGAAGCACTACCAGACCAAGCCTGCCATCGTCTGATGGTCCCGATACGCCGCGCATGCAAACCGACGCAGCCTGGCTAAGTACTATTCTGCATGCCAACGTCTTGACCCTACGGGCAGAGGAGTTGGGCGTGTTCAGCTCCGCAGTGAGTCGGCTGCATATCGCCTACGACGGTGACGCAACACTTCCCACAACCCTCATCCTGAAGCAGCCGCACCCGCACCGTCAGGCTCGCATCGGCGAATCGTTTGCGATGGAAGGGCGTTTTTACCACGAGGTTGCAGACCAGCTGGACGTGCGCCTGCCGCGTTGTTGGGCCCAGGCCGACGACTACATTCTGCTGGAAGACGTCGGCTACCAGCCATTCGATTGGCAAGCGGGTGTCACGCTTCACCATGCGCGAGCCGCGTTCGACGCGCTCAGGCGGGTTCATGCGTTTGCGTCGCCGCCAACTTGGGCACCCAACTTTGCCGACGCCAATTTGCGCGTTCAGCTAGCCGGGAAGTTTGATCGTGCCTGGTCCCGCCACCGCGCGCGTTTCAACGAGCTGGTGCCGGCGTTCACCGACATCGGTGACGCATTGAGTCACCAAGGACACGAATTCCTCAGGGTCCTGGGTAACGATCAAGCGTTGCTTCAAGGCGACGCCCATCTGGAAAACCTACCGCTGCTACCCTCCGGGGACCGGGTCGTCATGTTCGATTGGCAAGGACCTCGAATCGGTCACGGCCTGTTCGACGTCGCCTATTTCTTGATCATGAGTCAGCCACCGAAGCAACGCCAAAATCTCGAACGACAGATGCTCGAAATCTATCTGGGGCATCTCCCAACAGCCGACGAGCGCACCATATACGCTCACGCGTGCTTGGCCCGCGGTGCCGGCATCGTCGAACTCACCGCAGATTGGCGACCACAGCAATTCGACGACGGCGGCTTCAACTGGGTTTTCGAGCGGTGTCTACAAGGCGCCGTCGACCATGCCAGCGAGCTGGCGACGTTGTAAGGCGCCTTCGGGTTTTAGCGATGTGCGTAGGTGAGGTTGTACGCGTGCGCCCGTCGCATCAGCGTCTCGACGCACGTGGTACGCTCTCACTCGCCAACGCGGATAGTTTGTTGACGGCAATCAAGTACAAAACGGCTCGCGCGATCCTCTATCGAGAGGATCGATATTTGCTGGCCGTTCATTCGAGCTTCTGGGACGCGCAAGAACGCCGTTGGGGACTACCGGGCGGGCGTATCGAGTGGCGCGAGACACCGCAAGACGCGGTTGCCCGGGAACTACGCGAAGAGTTGTACGTGCACGTGAACGAGTTCACCGAGGTCGGTGATTTTCACTACAAACAAGCCCTACACAAAGTGTTTGCCGCGGAGCTCGACCGAGAGATCCAGGACTACGATGAGTCCGAGTTGCTGGACTTAAGGTGGTTTAGCGGAGATGCCATCGTGGAGTTGGCCGCCAACAATCAGCTCCACGCAGGATACGAACTACAGGCGATTCAACTGCTACAAACCTTGATCGGACGTTAGCAGCAGCCGCTACCGCATGCACTGGTCTCTGCTTGAGCGGGCGCATCCTCAATTACGCGGTACCACTCCCACATCGTGCCGTCGGGGTCGAAGGTTTTGACCTTGTTCTGCTTGGCATAGCAGCAAACTTCTTCACCCATTTGACTGGGCTCGAGCCCATTCGCTTGCCAACGTTCGCCCGCCGCCGCAACGTCTGCATCGTCGAATACCTCCACGCCGAGATGATTGAGTTTGTCGACCGCATCCCGAGATTCGAACAGCACGAGCTTCAAGGCGGGGTCGTTTACGACGAAGTTGGCATATCCCGGTTCACGTTTGTGCACCGACACACCCAGCATCTTTTGATAGAAGGGTATGGCCTCCTCGAGGTTCGATACGTTTAGCGCGAGTTGTAATCGCATGGCTATTTCTCCAGAATGTCACAATATTTCGACTTTAGTCGAAATATCAACTGCACGCCAACATTATTTCGTTATTTCTAGTTATATAGAAATAAATTAGTTGCCGACAGGAGGCAACCGTTCATGAAGATCAGCGATGCGGCTGGGTGCCTAGAAAGTCTCGGTAACGACACGCGGCTCGCCATTTTTCGCGCTCTCGTACGGTCCGGTCCCGACGGACTGCCGGTCGGTCGGCTGCAGAGTCGCCTGAAGATTCCCGGCTCAACCCTTTCTCACCACATCGCGCACCTCGTGAACCACGGTTTGGTGTCGCAGAATCGCGAAGGTCGAGTACTGAAATGCGTCGCCAACTATCGCCGGATGAACGATTTGGTCGGCTACCTTACCAAGGAGTGTTGCAGCGACGTCGGAGGTTGCGTGTGACCCGCAAGTTGACGGCCGAGTTCATCGGGACGTTGTTGCTGCTCGCCACGGTCGTAGGCTCTGGCATCATGGGCGAGCAGCTCGCGGATGGGAACGACGCGCTGGCGTTGTTGGGCAACAGCATCGCGACCGGGGCCATCCTTGTCGTCTTGATCCTGATGTTTGGTCCGTTGAGCGGCGGCCACTTCAATCCGGCGGTAACCCTCGCCTTTCTGTTGAAGGGCGATATCTCTATCAACGACGCGGTCCCCTACTGGGCGGTACAGCTCGCAGGGGGGATCGCGGGCGTCTGGTTGGCCCACGGCATGTTCGACCAGGCACTGCTGCAGACGTCGAACCACGCGCGCACAGGCGCCGGCCAATGGCTGGCCGAAATCGTCGCCACGTTCGGACTGGTCGCGACGATCATCTGTGTGCTGCGCTGGCGTCAAGAAGCAGTCGCCTACGCGGTGGGTTTGTACATCACAGCCGCTTACTGGTTTACCGCATCCACCTCTTTCGCCAACCCGGCCGTGACCATCGCGCGGGGCTTTACCGACACGTTTTCGGGTATACAGCCCGAACACGTTGGCGGCTTCGTGGCTGCGCAGCTCATCGGGGCCGTCATTGCCACCCTGCTCATGGGTTGGCTACTCAACGTTCAAGAGGATTAAGCAAATGCTCAACACCGTCGACCGAATACAGCTGACCAACCACAACGCCGAAGCCACGGCGCGCCGTTGGTGTGAAATTTTCGACGGCGCCTGGGTAGGCGCCGATGCCCTACCGGCACTCAATGCCAACCGCGCAACCGTGCAGGTCGGCGAGTCACTGATCGAGGTGCTGGAGCCCACCGGGCCCGGCCTGGTGCAAGATCATCTGGCGACGGGTCGGGGAGGACCTTTCGCTGTGGGGGTGACCGCCCGCGATGCCGACGCACTGCGCATGCACCTGGAAAAGCAAGGCATCGGGGGGATCGAGCTGGGGGACCAAAGCCTGTTCACCGATACGCAGCTCGGCATCCCGGGCCTCAACGTGTTGCTTTCGCCAGCGGAACAGCGCACGCGTGTCGGGCTCGTCAACAACCTCTACGAAGCAACGCATCTAACGGGCGATGCCGATCGTTCGGCTGCCGCCATCGCCCAGGTGTTCGGTTTGAATCAAGATGCATTCGTCGAGATCGCATCGGACAACTTCGGTTATCGCGGCGCCCTCACACTCTACGACGCATCCGAGCTCCACCGCATCGAAACCATCCATCCGTTTGACGCCACCAAGACCATGGGCCGTTACTTCGACCGCTTTGGGCCTTGTCTGTATATGTGTTACGTCGAAACCGATAACATCGCACCGCTAAGGGAACGATTACGGGCGCTCGCGCCGGATGATTGGACCGGCGACGACAACGATCCTGACGGGTTGTTCGTTCACCCCAAAGCCTTGGGCAGCACGATGGTCGGCGTCAGCCGGCTAACGCACGCGTGGACCTGGTCCGGTTATCCGGAACGCCGGGTACCGCCCGCCTAGGTGCCCGCTTCGCGGCGCTGACGCAGGCGTTCGTGAAACTCGACGGTGCTGTTGGTGTGCGGGTAATCGTCGTCGGGAATTGGCGCGTTTAGGAAACCACACAGCGCCGGCCATCCTTCGCCCGGTTCGAATACCAACAACTGATCGGCGGGCACTGCGTCTTTGACGCGTTGGTTGTGCGCTTGGTAACAGGCGATGACGTGTGCTCGATCGTCCATTCTACCGTCAAAGAGTCCGTCCCAGATGAGCTCGAAGACCATGCTCGCGCCGGGCTGCACAGCCGGATCATCGCTGTCGCGCATCTCCAGACTGCTCGGATAAATCGTATTCATGATGCTGTCGTACCAGACGTCCGGATCACGTTCCGACAAGATCACCTTCGCATCCGGATAGGATTGCAGCTGGTCTTCCCAAAAATTACACGTCGGCCAATCGACCGCCGCCTGGTAACCCTCGAAAAGCCCATCCCAATCCGTCGGCTCGCCGCGTCCGGCGGCGCGCCAGAGTGCAAAGTGACTGGGGTTCTGAAATACCTCGAACATGTGATAGCACTTGGCGAAGCCAAGCTTCTCGAGCGCCAACTTGAGCGACAACGTACCCGTACGCCCATAACCCGCGCCGATGATCTTCAGACCCATGCTTACCCTACCGTTAAAGAATGCGGCTAACGTGCCGCTCAAGAAAGCGGCCTACGCGCCGCTAAAGAGAGCGCGAATATTACCACTGGGTCGCCAGCCTAGGCATAATGGCGCCGACTTTTGCACGGATGAAATCGTCGATGCGGTTAGGTGTAGCTCTTTACGCGGACTTTGAACTACTGGATGTCTACGGACCCCTCGAGATGTTCGGCACGTTGGCCGAGGATATTGAAATCGTCACGATAGCCGAGGTCAAAGGTCCTGTGGCGTCGACTCAGGGACCCGAAACGGTTGCGGCATACGATTTCTGGGACTGCCCGGACCTCGATCTGTTGCTGGTACCCGGCGGCGTCGGGACGATCGCCCAGCTGGAAAACCCGGCGTACCTTACCTTTATCAGCCAGCAAGCCGAAGTGGTGGATCAGACCCTGTCGGTCTGCAGCGGATCTGCGCTGCTCGCCAAGGCCGGAATACTCGACGGCAAACGCGCGACCTCCAACAAGATGTTCTTTTCCCTGGCCTCGACTCAGAGCGATGAGGTGACCTGGGTGGAGGAAGCACGCTGGGTGGAGGACGGCAACGTCGTCACCTCCTCCGGCGTATCGGCCGGTACCGACATGGCACTTGCGGTGATCGCCAATCTATTCGGTCAAGAACGGGCAGAATTGATCGCGACGTACACCGAGTACCAGTGGCACCGCGATGCCGACGCCGACCCCTTCGTAAAATACCTCAACCAGGGAGCGCCGGATCCGTCGGACGCTGCGCCGCCTGACTAGAACGACATGAGTTGAACCTGAGAAAAACCTAGGTCCCCACTCGGGATCGACGCTATTTTCAGTTAACCTCCCCCCACCGGTTTGGGGGGAGAACCATGCAAAAGCTACTTTCGGGCATCCTGTTGCTCATCTCGAGCGCGTCTATCGCGGATGTGAAGCTCTACGTATTCGATTGCGGGCGCATCTCGTTCGACGACGTGAGCGCCTTTGGTCTCAGCAACGAGGAAACCGATGTACGCCAGCTCTTCGTGCCTTGCTATCTCATCGAACACGACGGCGGAAGGTTGTTGTGGGACGCCGGGCTGCCGCTGGATATCATCGGACAGGGCAAGGTCGAATCGCGCCCGGGCGTAGCGATGTGGTACGACAACTCGTTGCTGGACCAGATGGCGGCG
>CBDTZM010000066.1:0-7462 GCA_965364915.1 uncultured Pseudomonadales bacterium
GGCTGCGCGAAGACGTGCACATCGGCGATCTCAAACGCGGCAATCCGACGGTGGATGCCCTGGCAGCCCTGCGCCAATCGGTGCGGTCCGGTTCCTATGGTGCTTGGATCGAGGTATTTCAAAGCGCCCTCGCCGCCGCCGGTTGGGTGCTTGGCATCGGCAGCGTGCAGTACCAAGCCTACCTTGCGATCGTTGACGCGCTCGACGGCTTTCGCGCACTGCGCAGTCTGCCGAACTGCACGGCCGACGTCGCACTCATGACCCTCGAGCGCATGCTGGAACATCGACTGTTCGCACCGGAACGCGCGCCTGCACCCGTACAGATTCTCGGCCCCCTGGAAACGACTGGCTTGACGTTCACCCATTTGTGGATTGCCGGGCTGCAGGATACGGCCTGGCCGGCGGTGCCGACGCCAAACCCGCTGCTACCGATCTCGCTGCAGCGGCAACACAACGTGCCTCGCGTCGATCACGACGCCGAGCGTCACTTTGCGGAGCGTCAAACGGCACGCTGGCATGAGGCGACCCGCAACCTGGTCGTGAGCTACGCATCCGATGACGGCGAAGAGCAACATCAATGCAGCGAACTGGTCAGCGACATCGACACCGTTGAACTTCGCCAATTCATTCCCGGATACCGCAGGCGTCGTCATCCGTGGCTGAAGAAGCCGCCCACCTCGAACCTGCAACCGATGCTGGAGCAATCGGGCAGCCCGGTCACCGGCATGGTTACCAAAGGCGGAACCAGCCTCCTGCGCAATCAGGCCCAGTGCCCGTTCCGTGCCTGGGCCATTCACCGTCTCGACCTGCGCGAACCGCAGCCGCCGCACAGCTTTCCGAACCCGTTAGAGCGCGGCCTGTTGGTCCATGATGCGTTGTATCAACTCTACCTTGCCAACGGCTTGGACACGGACGTCGGTGAGCAACAGATAATCGCCGCGGCGACGCACGCGGTAGCGAAGCACTTGCGAAATGCTCCCAAACTGTATCGCGACTCGGAAGTTGCGCGCTTGCACCGGTTGTTGCTCGCCTGGATCGAACTGGAGGCTCAACGGCCTGGCTTCACCATCATCGGCCTCGAGATGGAAAGCCGCCTGGAGCTCCCGGGCATGCAACTGTCCCTTAGAATCGACCGCCTCGACGAAGTCCAGACCGCCGACGGTGCGCGCCAGCTCGTCATCGACTACAAAACCGGTGCCGCCGTCGCCAATCGTCTGCTGACCGACCGCCTCATCGAACCGCAGCTACCCATCTATGCCCTGACGACACCAGCCATTCGCGCGACGCTGTTTGCGCGCATTGCGGAAAACGGCGTACGCATGACTGGTCTTGCCGATGACGCCATCGAACTGGGGCCGGTGCGGCGCACACGCTTGCCGGACGGCGGGTGGCCAGCCCTGACGGATCGGTGGCAGCAGCAGTTGGACGATCTCGTTGGCGAATACCGATCCGGTTTCGCCGCCGTGCAACCGTACGCCCAGAGCGTTTGCGATAACTGTCATTTGAAGAGCTTCTGTCGAATCGACGCGATGACCGATTCGTGACCCTCGCCGATGCCGCATCTCGCGCCCGGGCCATCGAGCCCACCGAGTCTTGCATCGTGCAGGCACCGGCCGGATCCGGCAAGACCACACTACTCGTCAACCGCTATCTACGATTGCTGTCCGGCGCCAAGCACCCCGAGCAGCTACTCGCCATAACCTTTACGCGTAAGGCGGCGGCTGAAATGCGTCTGCGCGTGCTGGACGCGCTGCACACGCCGAACTCGGAAGATGCCGAAAAAGTGCTCGCGCTGGACCGGTCGCTCGGCTGGCAACTGCTCGCCAATCCCAACCGTCTCAAGATCCAGACCATCGATAGCTTCGCCATGGCGTTGACGCGTCAGCTACCGTTGGCGAGCGGCTTCGATCGGGATGCACAGCTCATCGAAGACGCCAGCGACTTCTATCAGCGCGCTGCCCACCGGTTGTTCGCGTCGCTGTACAGCGACCATGATCTGGGCTGGGCGCTCGCCAAGTTCTTGAGCGTGATCGACAACGACGTGCAGAAAGCCGGCCGGCTGCTGGGCACGATGCTGGCACGCCGCGATCAATGGCTCGACGCCATGACCGAGGTATTGCACGTCTATCAAAGGCAGCCCGATCAGGTTACGGCAATCCTCAACCGCGGCGTGGCGAAGCTCGTCGATGCGGTCGGCAAAGACATTCGCAGCCGCCTCACTGACGAACTCCAGCGCGAACTCGACTGGCTCGTGACGTTTGCCAACGACCACCTGGACGCGCCTGCCGGCTTTTGGGCGACGGCCAGCCGGGTTTGCACCAATCAGCGAGGCAGGTTGCGTAAGCAGCTGACCGTACGCGAAGGGTTTCCACCCGAATGTCGATCGGAAAAAGCCCGGGCACTCGATTTCATCAACGCGCTACGCGAACGACATTTGGAAAACCGCTTCGCCTCGCTTGGCGTTCTGCCCGAAGATCAGTTAGCGGGTGCGTCGGGTGCCGACGAACTCGTCGCAATCTGCATCACGCTGTCGCTGGCGGTCATGGAATTGTCCACGTTGTTCCGCACGGAGCGGGTCGCCGATTTCACCGAACTGATCTTGGCGGCTCGGCGAGCGCTGCGCACCGGCGACCAGCCGACAGAGCTGGCGCTGGCGATCGACTACCGCATACGGCATATCCTGATCGACGAGTTTCAAGACACGTCCATCGCGCAGTTCCAGTTGCTCGAATTGCTCACCCAGGGCTGGGCGGGCGAACAGGACGTCAGCTTTTTTGCCGTAGGCGACCCAATGCAGTCGATCTACCGTTTTCGCGATGCCGACGTTGGCCTGTTCTACCGGGCGCGAGATCGAGGCATCGATCAAGTACCGCTGACGCCGTTGACGCTGTCGAGCAACTTTCGCGCCACGCCGGAACTGGTCGATTGGGTCAACGCAACGTTCGCCGGGATGATGGGTGACGAGCTGGATGCGCTGATTGGCAAAGTGCCTTACAGCCCGTCGACAGCGGTAGAGCGCACGGCGGGCGGTGCGGACATCGCACTGTATGCGCGTGAGACGGACGAACTGGCGGCGGTCGTCGCCGAGATCAAGCGGCTGATCGCGTACACGCCGAACCAGCGTATTGCGCTGCTCGTCAGAAGCCGCAGTCACCTCGCTTTACTCTTGCGAGCGCTGAGAGATGAGCAGATCGCGTGGCAAGCAACCGATATCGATGCGTTGATCGACACGCCGGTCGTGACAGACTTGCTCACGCTCACCACCGCGCTCGCGCAGTCCGCCAACCGGTTGGCCTGGCTGAGCCTGTTGCGCGCGCCGTGGGTCGGACTGAGCCTCTCCGGGTTACAAAGCCTGAGCCAGCTTGCTAGCTTCAATCCTGATAGCTTGACCAACTTGAGCGACCAGCTCGAGCCCGACGATCAAACGCGGTTGGCAAAATTGGTCGGAGCGCTCAGAAGCTGGCTGCCGCGCTTGTACGAGGTACCCCCGCGGACCGTCATCGAGTCTGTTTGGCTGCTGTGCGGCGGGCCCGCCGCGTATGCGGAACCGCAAGCGCTGGACCATGCAGAACGTTTCTTCGAACTGGTCGACGAGCTCGGCCCGGACGGCTTGGATGCAGAGCGCCTCAAGCTTCGGGCGACGAACCTGTTTGCCGAGGATCTAGAACCCGCCCGACTGCAGATACTCACCATCCACAAGGCGAAAGGTCTGGAGTTCGATCACGTCATGCTGCCGTTCCTCCACCGGGAAACCCGGTCATCGGACGCACCGCTCGTACGCTGGCGTCTACAAGACGACGAATTGCTCGTCGCGGCCAAAGGTTCGGGAAATCTCTACGACTGGTTGGCCGGAGAAGCTCGCCAACACGAGCAACACGAACTGCAACGTCTGTTGTATGTCGCTTGCACGCGAGCCAAGCAGACGCTTTATTTGAGCGCTACGGTCACCAACAATCCGCCGAAGGGCTCGTTGTTGCATCTACTGTGGCCGCAAATTTGCGATTTGCCGCAAGCGCCCGCAAACCCGTCTGCCCATCACCAACCCCGGCTCTTCGATTCACGGTTGCTGTACCGCTTACCGAGTGAATTCGTCTGGCGCCCACCGGCACGCACACCCGTTGATCATGACTTGGCCCACGTCGTCTTTGCCCCGAAAGACGGCGATCGTTTGGGCGGACGTTTGGAAGTCGCGTTGGGCAATCTCGTGCACGCGGCGCTTTGCCACCTCGGTCGGCGCGGCCTACCAGCGGACCCGGAGTTTTGGGTGCAAGAACAGCGTGACCGGTGGGCGGCCAACTTGAGCGCGGCAGGACTCAGCAACGATCAGGTGGAGGCGGCGCTGCGCGAAACTCGCCGGCAGATCATCGGCGTGATCGGCGACGAGCGGGGCCGCTGGTTGCTTGGACCGCGCAAGGATGCACAGTCGGAGCTTGGGGTGACCGGCCTCGTGGATGGGGTTTTGGACAACGCCTTTTTCGATCGTACCTTCGAATACGAAGACGTCCGTTGGATCATCGATTTCAAAACCGGGCAACCGGGTAGCAGTACCGCGTTCGTCGCAGACGAGATCGCGCGCTATCGCCCACAGTTGTCACGCTACCGCAGTCTGGCTAGCGATCTGTACGACAAACCCGTCCGCACGGCGCTGTATCTCACGGCCATGCCGAAATTCGTAGTGGTGGACGCATAACCATCTAACCCGTACCATCGCCTCACGATGCAGATCAAAACCACACGCACCCGCGCCAAGGACTTGGCCCGCGCCGACGAGTTGTTTTGGGGTTACTTTCATGTGACCTAGCGCCGCCGTGTCTCGAGGAAGGTGGCCAACGAGCACCTTCCGAGGAAAACCCCGCAAGGTGTCAGAACCGCAGCGGGGTTTTTAGTTTTAGGAGGCAGACCTCTTAGGAGGTAGAGAGGAGGAGGCAAAGAATGTCGCAGTTAGAAAACATCAATGTCAGCACGCACGAGGTGCTGGTGACGCCGGAACAACTCAAGGCCCGGCTGCCGGCTTCAGAAACGGTGCGAGAACATGTGCACTGGGCCCGCCACCATGTTAACCGGGCCCTGTCCGGTACCGATCATCGCCTGGTCGTCGTCGTCGGCCCTTGTTCGATTCATGATATCGACGCCGCCAAAGAATATGCCGAACGGCTGGTCAACCTTGCAGATCAGGTGGCCGATACGTTACTCATCGTGATGCGTGCCTACTTCGAGAAACCCCGTACCACGGTCGGCTGGAAAGGACTCATCAACGATCCTTACTTGAACGATACGTTTCGCGTCTCCGACGGGCTCACCATTGCAAGGCAGTTGCTTTTGGATCTGGCCGAGATGGGCTTGCCGCTGAGCACCGAGGCCCTAGACCCGATCACCCCGCAGTACCTGCAGGATTTGATCGCTTGGTCAGCTATCGGCGCCCGCACCGCTGAATCTCAAACCCACCGCGAAATGGCATCGGGCTTGAGTTCGGCGGTCGGTTTCAAAAACGGCACCGACGGCTCGCTCGAGGTCGCGATCAACGCCATGCGCTCGGTCGTCAGTCCGCATCGCTTCCTCGGCATTAATCCTTCGGGGCAGGTTGCGGTCATTCACACGCGCGGCAACGACAACGCTCACATCGTACTACGCGGCGGCAGCAACGGGCCCAACTACGACGCCGGCAGCATCGCCAAATGCGAAAAGGCGATGACCGCGGCCGGATTGCATCCGGTCATCATGGTCGACTGTAGCCATGCCAATTCGAACAAAGACCCCAACACGCAACCGCAAGTCGCCAAAGCGGTGGTGCAGCAGATCCTAGGGGGCAACACCTCGATCGTGGGTCTGATGATCGAAAGCCATCTGCATGGGGGCAACCAGAAGATTCCCGACAATCTCGCCGATCTCGAATACGGCGTTTCGATTACCGACGGTTGTATCGATTGGCAAACCACCAGCGCGTTGTTGCTGGAGGTGGCGGAACAGTTGAGGGCCGTACTGCCGGCGAGGGTCGCCTGACCAGGAAGACCTGAACGAACGTGGGTAGGAGCAGCGAGTTGCGAAGCAACTGCTTTAGCGGTAGTAGGCGTGCTCGGTATCGCTATGGTCGGTAGCATCCTTGATCGCCGTGAGATCCGGGACCTGCTCCAATAGCGCGGTCTCGACGCCGTGTTTCAACGTGATGTCGACCGCGGAGCAACCCTGGCATCCGCCGCCGAATTGCAGAACCGCGATGCTGTCGTCCAGCACTTCGACGAGCGTGACCATGCCCCCGTGTGCGGCGAGACCTGGATTGATCTCGTTGTAGAGCACGTAGTTGATGCGATCCTCCAGGGGCGAATCGGCATCCACGTTCGGCACGCGAGCGTTAGGCGCCTTGATCGTCAGCTGACCGCCCATGCGGTCTTCGGAGTAGTCGACGACCCCATCGACCAGATATTTTTCGCTACGACCTTCAAACCAAGCCCGAAATTCGTTGTACTCCACGGCGATGTCGCCTTCCTGTTCTTCTCCCGGCAGGCAATAGGCTATGCAAGTTTCGGCCTGGGGCGTGCCTGGCTGGGCGACGAACACCCGGATAGCGACACCCTCGTCGTCTTGTTTGTCGAGCAGGTCGCGCAGGTACGCCTGCGCAGATTGTGAAATCTCGATCACCGAGCTAATTCCCGACTAATTTAGTCGGGTATAGTACCGAAAGCACCTATGGCGGATCAATCGATAGATGTCGCGGTCTGCACAGGTCGTCCCGTACATGAACCCAGCTCATTTAAAAGCCCCATAACTTCAATTGCGCTCATGTTGCGTGGCTCTAGACTAACGGCAATTTCGCTCGCCAGATCAACCATGCCCAGCTCCTCCGCCGTGCAGAGCGGCGTTCGACTCGAGAAGGCCCTGTCGGACCGCATACACGTGCTGGATGGCGCCTACGGCACCTTGTTGCAAGCCGCAGGGCTGGATGAGGATCAATATCGAAGCGATCGGTTCCGCGACCACGACCATCCGCTACGCGGCAACTACGACGTACTGAGCCTGAGCCAACCGGCCATGGTTGCCGACGCACACCGCGCCTACCTGAAAGCGGGCGCAGATATCATCAAAACCAATACGTTCACCGCAACCTCGATATCGCAAAGCGACTATCGATTGGAGGACTGTGCGGTCGAGATGAACCGCGTATCTGCAACCATCGCTCGTCGTGTGGCTGACGAGTTCGCGACGGAAGCTTGGCCGCGCTTCGTCGCCGGTGTAGTGGGGCCGACCAACCGCACGGCCAGCCTGTCTCCCGACGTCAACGACGCCGGGTTGCGCAACGTGACGTTTAGCGAGCTGTATCGTTGCTATCACGACGTCGCAAGCGCATTGATCGAAGGCGGGGTCGATCTGCTGCTCATCGAAACCATCTTCGATACGCTGAATGCCAAAGCAGCGATCGCGGCAATTCGTTCGGTCAACAGAACCACCCGGCACCCGGTCCCGGTGA
>CBDTZM010000067.1:0-7449 GCA_965364915.1 uncultured Pseudomonadales bacterium
GACCTGCCTCTGCAAACGCCGTCACCAGTCTCTGCCAGAGGGCGCCGCGGCTACCGCCGGTGAAGGCCGCGGTCGACGCTCCAATACCGCCAAACAGACCAATGCGGGTGGCCGTGACAATCTCGCCCTCGCCCAGGTGTACCGCGGCGCCGAATCCCGCCAGCGGATCGACCCCCGGTTGCGGCGCCACGACGGCGCGCGTGACGCCATCCATGCGATTGACGGCAAACAGCGTCGAGTCGGCGTTAATGCCGAAGCTGACGTCGAACGCGGGGCCCAACGGATACTCGGCGACCAGGCTATCGACGGTCGTCGCCTCGCCGCCAATCTCGGTCAACCCGAACTGACTGTACGATTCGATCAACCCAGGCGTGACCACCTTGCCCCGAGCGTCGATCTGCCGGTAGTCGAACGGTACGTCGAGACCGACACCGACCGCTTGTACCTGGCCATTCGCTATCAGTACCGTCGCACCCTCGATCGGCTCCGGAGACTCCATCGTGTAAACGCGCCCGCCAACAACCGCGACGTCGGCAAATGCCGAACCGACGACCACCCACAACAGTAGCGCAATTGATGAGTTCATCGCCCGTCTCCGGCTACCGTTTGGTCGAGATCGAAATCACGCAACGGCTGGCGGTTTGGGTCCAATCGGTCGTAGTAGAGGTAACCGTCGATAAACACCTTCTCGGCGCGTGCGTACACGCTAAACGGATTTCGATCCCAGACGACCAGATCGGCAGCTTTGCCGACCTCCACGCTGCCGGTCTGTTCTCCGATACCCAGCGCGTTGGCGGCATTCTGGGTAATCCAAGCCATGGCGTGGGCGTCGCTGACTTGCATGCCGACCCGGCGCGCCGCCGCTAGCGCTTTCGCCGCGCCTTGGTTGAGACGCTGAATGCCTTGTGCCGAATCGGAGTGCACGATCGCGCAGGCCTGCGCCTGATCCACGAGCGCAATGTTCTGGGGAATGCCGTCGAACGCCTCGAGTTTGAAACCCCACCGATCCGCCCACATCGCCGAGCAAATACCTGCCTCGGCCAACAAGTCGGCGATCTTGTACGATTCCACCGCATGGTGGAACGCGGTGATCTTGTAGCCGAATTCTTTGGCAACCTCGATCATCGTAGCCATCTCGTCGGCTCGATAGCAGTGGTTGTGCACCAGTATCTCGCCGTCCAATACCCCAGCGAGCGTGTCCAACATCAGATCACGATCAGGCGCCTTGTCGCTCTCCCCGGCCGCGAATGCTTTTTGCTTGTCACGGTAGGCGACTGCTTTCACCCAAGCAGCGCGGTAGCCTGCCACGTTGCCCATGCGCGTGGCAGGCGCCTTCGATTGGTCGCCATAAACTCGCTTGGGATTCTCGCCGCACGCCATCTTCAAACCCTGCGGCGCGCCGGGGTACTTCATGCCGCCCACGGTGCGCGACGGCACGTTCTTGAGCGTCACGCCACGGCCACCAAACAGATTGGCGCTGCCCGGCAGAATCTGCAGCGTCGTCACGCCGCCCGCCAGGGCCAGACCGAACTGGGGATCTTGGGGCCACACCGAGTGTTCCACCCACACGTTGGCGGTATTGGGGTTGATTGCCTCGTTGCCGTCCCTGGTCGAGGCAATCGCGGGCGACGGATAGGCGCCAAGGTGTGAGTGCAGATCGATGATGCCCGGGGTCAGCCATTTGCCCGACCCGTCGATACGCATCGCGCGATCATCAGCCAAATCGCGACCGATCGCCGCAATGCGTCCTTCGCTGACAAGCACATCGACGCCGTCAAGCTGCTCGCCGGTACCGGTCAACACCGACACGTTGACGACCAACGTGTGCGGGTGCGGCCGAACCTTGTAGGTAGACTCGTAAGGTTCTCGCGCTTGCACTGATTGTGTGGCAAACCAAAACACCAACAACGCGCAAGAGGCTCGCTTGAACATGATCCGATCTCCGATTTAGTCTTTGAAGACTTCGCCGCCTTTCATGACGAAGTTGACGTTGCCCATCGCTTCGATGTCGGCGAGCGGATCGCCGCGCACACTGACGATGTCGGCGAGCTTACCGACCTCGATGGAACCAAGATCGTCCCACTCGTTCAACAGTTGGGCGGCGCTGACGGTCGCGCTCTGTATCGCCTCCATGGCCGGCATCCCACCTTCTACCATGTAGATGAACTCCTTCCAGTTATCGCCGTGAGGCGAAACGCCGGTATCGGTGCCAAACGCGATCTTCACGCCATTGGCGTAAGCGCGCGCAAACGTATCCTGAATCAAAGGACCTATGGCTGCCGCCTTGGGCCGGACCAGTTCCGAGAAATAGCCATCGACTGCGGCTTTTTCCGCCACGAACTTACCGGCGATGATGGTCGGTACGTACCAGGTCCCCTGGCGCTTCATCAGACGCATCACCTCATCGGTCATGTAGGTACCGTGCTCTATCGAGTGCACGCCCGCTGCAACCGCCCGGCGCATGCCTTCCGTTCCGTGTGCGTGCGCCGCCACGCGAAATCCGTAGTCTTGCGCGGCGCTCACGATCGCGGCGATTTCCGCCTCGGTGAACTGCGGATTCTGCCCGCTCTTGGCTTGGCTCAACACACCGCCGGTGGCGGTGATCTTGATGAGATCCGAACCTTCCTTGTAGCGCGTCCGTACGGCCTTGTAGGCGTCGACGACCCCGTTGATAACGCCATCGTCAGGTCCCGGATCGCCCCGCAAGCGATCGGTGACCCCAACGGTGGGGTCGGCATGACCGCCCGTGGTGCCGATGGCCTTGCCGGCCGTAAAGATACGCGGCCCGACGATGTGACCCTCGGCGATGGCTCTGCGCATGGATTGCGCTACGCCGGCATTCGTACCTAAATCCCGTACCGTCGTGAAGCCCGCCATCAACGTTCGTTCGGCATAGGGCACGGCTCTAAGCGCATAGTCACCGGACTCCAACGTGAATCTTTCGACGAAGCGGTTGGGACCTTGTTGACTCGCGATGTGTACGTGCATGTCGATCCAGCCGGGCATGACGAACGAGTCTTTGAGGTCGATGTTCGCGGTGCCGCGATAACCGGAACTCACTTCTTTGATGCGCGTTCCATCGACGACGATGGTTTGCTCTTGCAAAACCTCGCCGCTGTTGACGTCGACCATGCGGCCCGCATGAATGACGACCTCTGCCGACGCCGTCGCGCACAGCGTCCATAGCACAAACCCGAAAACGAAACGCATGCTGTATCCCCCCTTACCGGCTTGCATTGTCGCGCCCGCGGACCTAAAGAAAAACCCCATCGGGTGTACATCATCGATCGAGGTCGCGATAATAGACGGTTCGGGCGACGCGGAGACGGTGTCCATAAGTTGTTGATTTTTAGGGGGATTAGTGGTCGATATAGCGAAAATAGCCGAAACGGTGGGCGGCTTGAAGGACCACCTGGAAGAACACCGCTATATCTGCAGTGATCAAATTGCCACCGCCGTTTACCTCTCTTATCACCTGCGCAAACCCATTCTGATCGAAGGCCCACCCGGCGTCGGCAAAACCGAACTGGCGAAAACCACAGCCGAGATGTTCGAGTTGCCGCTCATACGACTGCAATGCTACGAGGGCTTGGATGAGGCCAAGGCGATCTATGAGTGGAAGTACGGTAAGCAACTGCTGTACACGCAGGTGTTGAAGGAAACCCTGGATGAAGTATTGCAGGGCGCGCAGGGTTTCGCCCAGTCGATCACGCGATTGCATGAGTTCGGTGACATTTTCTTTTCCGAAGAATTCCTGGAACCGCGGCCTCTGCTGAAAGCGCTGCGCGAGGAGAACGGGTGCGTATTGCTCATCGACGAGGTCGACAAGTCGGACCACGAATTCGAATCCCTGCTGTTGGAGATCTTATCCGACTATCAGGTATCGATTCCGGAAATCGGCACCGTGAAGGCCACGAAGGAGCCGCCGATGGTGTTTCTGACAAGTAACAACACACGAGAAATATCGGATGCGCTGAAACGCCGCTGTCTGCATCTATATATCCCGTTCCCAGACGTGGATCTCGAGCAACGCATCATCCATGCCCGGGTTCCGGATATCCCACCCGAACTACGTCGTCAGCTGGTCGCGTTCATACAGGAGCTGCGCGATCTCGATCTCAAAAAGCTACCCGCCATCTCCGAGACCATCGATTGGGCACGCACCCTGTTGCTGCTGCACGCCGAAACGTTGGACCCGCAATTGGTACGCGACACGTTGAACGTGATCCTCAAGTTCCAGGAAGACATCGAGAACGTCGATGGCGAGATCACCGCCATCACCAGCAAGGTCGTGAAGCACTAGCGGCACAAATCAAGTGGACCGCACCCTCGCCAACTTCATTCGGGCCCTCAGAAACTCCGAGGTACGCATCTCGACGGCGGAAACCCTGGATGCGTTCAACACGGTAGAGCTCGTAGGCTACAGGGACCGCGCCTTCCTGAAGCGATCGCTGTCCCTGGTGCTGTCCAAGACGCCCGACGAGAAGGAAACCTACGAGAACTGTTTCGACCAATTTTTTTCTTTTTCCGACGTGCACGGCAGCCGTGAGAGCGCCGAAGGTGCAGCCGACGAAGGCGGCGCCGAGGCCGGAGAAGGTGAGGGCGGCGGCGAGTCGGACGGCGAGGGCGGACAACCGCAGAGCGGCAATCAAGCGGGCGGCAAGAAATCCAAGAGCGCGGCCTACGGCATCGAGGAAGAAGAGGAGGAAGACCTCGGCGCTGGCGAGATGACCGAGGCAACGTCGGCTCTCGGCCAACTGCTGATGCACAACTCCAAGGTAGAGCTGTCGGTGGAGATGTCCAAGGCCGGCGAGCAGGTAGACGTTCGCGACATCCAGGTTTTCACCCAGAAAGGCCTATACACCCGGCGCATCATGGAAGAGATGGGGTTGCCTGATCTCAATCGCGAAATCAGCGATCTGCGCAACAACTCGCAAGTGCCCATGCGCCGCCTCGGTCAAGAACTGCGGCGCCGGCGCGAGTGGTTGCGCGAACAGGTTCGCGACTACGTCGAACGGCAATTTCTGTTGCACGCCGATGCCTCGGGCAAGCGCCTGCGCGAAGAGCTGCTACGCAAAGTCAAGCTCTCGAACGTCGAGCACCGCAGCTTCCGGCTCATTCAAGAAATCGTCTACAAGATGGCAAAGAAGTTGGCCGCATTGCACTCACGACGCAAAAAGGTGTTCAAACGCGGACAGCTGAACATTCCGCGAACGCTGCGCCACAACATGGCCTACGACGGTGCCATCTTCGACCTCAAGTGGAAGTCGGTGAAGATCGACCGGCCCAAGGTATTCGCAATCTGCGACGTTTCCGGTTCGGTGGCCAACTACGCGCGCTTCATGCTGATGTTTCTCTACAGCTTGGAAGAGGTCATGCCGAAAGTGCGCTCATTCGCGTTCTCGTCGGATTTAGCCGAAGTGACCGAACTGTTCGACCGCAACCACCTCGAAGACGCCATCGCCAAGACCATGCGCGACTATAGCGGCGGCTCCACCGACTACGGCCAGGCGTTCGAAGACTTCAAACGCCTGTGCTTCGACGACGTCGACCACCGCACCACGATCATCATCTTGGGCGATGCCCGCAACAACTACGGCGATCCACGGTCAGAGATCTTGAAGGAAATGTACGACCGTTCCAAACGCGTGATCTGGCTCAACCCCGAGGGACGCAATTCTTGGTATGTAGGAGATTCGGAGATGCGCCGCTACAGCGCTTACTGCCACCAAGTCGATGAATGTAATTCGCTCATGCACCTCGAACGCGTCGTGGGCAACCTGTTGAGGACCGTGCAATGACGAACGGTATTACCACCACCGAAGACAGCTTCAATAAGTCGGCCATCAAGCAACTCGCGCTATTCGCACTGATCGCGCTGCTGGGGCTTGCCGGATTGATGTGGGTACTCAATCTGGCCGCGAACCTGACCGGTTCTACCAGCGGCAGCGACGGCGCCGTCGACGTCGCCAACAACGCCATTACGGTGATGCTGCGCGAAGAACCTCCCCAGCTCAACAGCACCCTGTCGACCGACCAGGTGAGCGGCGTCGTGCTCGGCCACGTCATGGAGGGACTATTACGCTACGACCAGAACAACCAACTCGCGCCGGGGATGGCAGAACGCTGGCTCGTGGAGGATGACGGGGCAACCTTCTGGATTCGGCAAGACGCCCGTTGGAGCGATGGCTCGCCGGTCACGGCTCACGACTTCGTGTTCGCGTGGCGCCTCGGGGTCGATCCCGCCAACGCCTCGGAGTACGCCTTCATCCTGTATCCCATCAAAAACGCGGAAAGCATCAATCGCGGCGACCTGCCGTTAGATACGCTCGGTGTGCGCGCCATCGACGACAAGACGTTGGAGGTGACCTTCGAGCGGCCCATCGCGTTTTTCGACAAGCTCACCGCTTTTTCCACCTACTCTCCGGTACCGCAGGACTTCTACGAAGCAACCGGTGGGCGTTACGGCGCCGATGCGGATCAGCTTCTCTACAACGGACCGTTCGCTATCTCGAGCTGGGTGCACGGCGCATCGCTGAGGTTCGACAAGAACCCCTACTACTGGGACAAAGACCGCATACGCCTGGACACGATCAACGTCGGCTACATCGTCTCGGACGCCAACGCGACGTTGAATCTCTTCAAGGACGACAAGATCGCTCTTACCTCGCTCACGGCGGAGAACCTGCCGAACGCTCTCGAGCAACGCTGGCACATCAACCGGTTCATGGACGGTTCGGTGTTCTTCTTGGAATTCAACCATCGGGAGGACCGACTGACACGCAACTTTAACCTGCGCAAGGCCATGCTGCTCGCCCAAGACCCGGCCGAGTTGGTGTACAAGGTGATCAAGATTCCCGGCTATCTTCCCGGAGAATCGCTGTTCCCGGTCTTCCTGGCGGGCGTGAACGGCAAGTTCCGCGACGAATATCCGGCCCCAAAACATCGGATGAACGTCGAGCAAGCGCGGATCTACCTCGACAAGGCGCGACGCGAACTCGGGCTGGCCGAATGGCCACCGCTCGTGATGCTGACCGGCGACAATCCGGTGTCCAACATTCAATCGGAATATTTTCAGGCGGTCTTCAAGAAAAACCTGGGGCTCGACATCAAGATCGACCGGCAAATCTTCAAGCAACGCCTAGCCAAGATGACGTCCGGCGACTTCGATATGGTGCTCGCCGGCTGGGGGCCCGACTATAACGACGCGCTCACCTTCGGAGATCTGTTCGCGTCCTGGAACCTCAACAATCGCGGCCGCTACGACAATCCCGACTACGATCGAATGGTGCGCATCGCCCAAAGTTCGCTCGAGCCAAAGGTACGCATGGATGCGTTCGCCGAGATACAACGCATCATCTACGAAGATGCGGTGATCATCACCAACTACGAACGCGGTCAGGCCTATGTGACGCATCCGCAGGTGAAGGGCATCCTCAAGCGCGTCGT
>CBDTZM010000068.1:0-7413 GCA_965364915.1 uncultured Pseudomonadales bacterium
GGCGTGAATCTCCGCCGGCTTAGAGACGTCCGCGATGCCGCTACCGAGCTTCAAAGAGATGCTGTCAACGCTCATCAGCGAGCCATCGGTGAGCTGCACGTCTCCGGAAATCGACCAGAGCAACCTCAAGGTGATCGAACACCTTGCCAATTGGCTCGACGACTTGGGATTTCGAACCGAGCTGATGCCTCTGCCCGATACGCCCGGCAAAGCCAATCTGATCGCAACGCTCGGGCACGGTACCGGCGGTCTGGTACTCGCCGGCCATACGGACACCGTACCGTTCGATCACGCGGCCTGGAACAAGAATCCGCTGTCCGTCACCGACACCGACAACAGGTTCTATGGCCTCGGCACGTGCGACATGAAAGGTTTCTTCCCGATCGCACTCAGCGCCGCAGCCGAATTTATCGACGCGAAGCTCAAGGCCCCCATCACCATCGTTGCGACCTCCGACGAGGAATCCTCCATGGCCGGCGGCCGCTATCTCATGGAGTGCGGCAAACCTAGGGCAGAAGCCGCGATCATCGGCGAGCCGACGGGGCTGCAGCCGATATATGCGCACAAGGGCATCATGCTGCTGTCGATCAAGCTGCAAGGGTCATCGGGCCATTCGTCGAACCCGGAACTCGGGCGCAACGCGCTCGATGCGATGCATGCGGTCATGGCGGAACTGATCGTGTTTCGCCAAGAGCTTGCCGAGCGGTATCAAAATCCGGCGTTCGAGGTAACCATTCCGACGCTGAACCTGGGTTGTTTGCGGGCGGGCGATAATCCCAATCGAATCTGCGATCACGCAGAATTGCAGATAGATCTGCGCGTGCTTCCGGGCATGGATACCGACGCGATCTACGATGCGCTGAAACTACGCATGCTCGGGGTCGCTCAAGAACACCAGATGCCCCTCTCCTTCGAGCCCTTCTACCCTCCTATACCACCCTTCGAGACACCCAAGGACGGCCAATTGGTACGCACTTTGAGCACGCTGTCCGGCAACCGTCCGGGCACCGTTGCGTTCGGCACCGAAGGATTCTTTCTACAGAGCCTAGGGATGGAGACCGTCATCTTCGGCCCAGGCAGCATCGCCCAAGCCCATCAACCGGACGAATATCTGGCCCAAGACCAGATTGAGCCGGCGAGAGACACGCTTACGAAGGTGATCGAACACTACTGTCTTTAGGCTAGCCAGAGGGCGCATAGGGCACCCCTACCCCGATTTGCCAATCGCCACGGCCGGATAGCTTTGTGTAGAATGCGCCCCCTTTTGATGGCGGTAAGTCGCGGGTTTGAGGTGGTGAACACAAACAACTACGCGCGCTGGTTCCGGGACTCTACCCCGTACATCAGCGCCCATCGCAACAAAACATTCGTCGTGGTGCTCGGCGGTGACGCGGTCATGCACGCCAACCTCACCAACATCGTCCACGACCTGGCACTCTTGAACGTCCTCGGCGTGCGGCTGGTCGTGGTTCACGGCGCCCGCGAACAGATCGACTTGGCCATCGGCGAATCATCGTTCCACGAAAGCGGCGGCCACACGCGACGTATCACCGATCAAAATGCGATGCGAACAATTGCCGGTGTTTACGGACAAATACGCAGTGATCTGGAAGCGCTGTTCTCGACAGGCTTGCCCACGAGTCCACTGCACAACACCAATATCCAATTGGCTTCCGGCAACTTCGTGACGGCCAGACCTATCGGGGTGTTGGACGGCACGGATCACCAACTAACGGGACTAACCCGAAAGGTCCACGCGCAACGTATTGACAAAGCACTGGACACGGGCGCCATCGTACTACTCTCGCCAATCGGCTACTCGCCCTCAGGACAAGCGTTCAACCTGACCGCCGACGAACTGTCGGAACAAGTCGCCATCACGTTGCGCGCGGACAAATTGATCGTATTCGATTCCGTACGGTACCTTGGTGACGCGAAAGGCCAACGTCTGAGCAACTTTACACCTACCGTTCTCGACAAGATCATCGACACAGCCGCTATGCAAGACTCGACACGCCGGCGCCTGCGAGCGCTCGTGCGTGCGGTCCGCGGCGGCGTAACCAGCGGACAGTTGGTCAGTTATGCCGACGACGGCGCGCTGCTAGAAGAGCTCTTCACGGCCGACGGCGTCGGCACCCAGGTGACAGAGCAAGATCGACGCCTCGTGCGGCGTGCGACACTCGAGGACGTTGCAGATATCGTGGCAGTCATTCGCCCGCTGGAAGACGCCGGCGCACTCGTACGCAGGTCGCGCGACCGGCTCGAGCGAGAGATCGACCAGTTCTTCGTCGCCGAGGTAGATGGGATCGTCATCGGTTGTTGCGCACTGTATCCGGCGGGAACCAGCGTGGAGCTCGCTTGCGTGGCGGTACACGAATCGTACCGCCAAGAAAACTCCGGCCATCCAAGTGTCGGTGAGAAACTGCTGGATGCAGCCGTTGCCGCGACTCTCGCTAACGGCTACCGGGATCTTTTCGCGCTGACCACACAGGCCCGCGATTGGTTCTTGGAACACGGTTTCGAAGACGCCGACCTCGACGACCTACCCACGCCTAAACAAGCGATGTATAACTACCATCGTAATTCGAAGGTACTCAAGAAAAAGCTCGGACACTAGCCCATGGCTGACAAGCGCCCTTACTCATCCATCGTCGTCGACGGTGTCGAACAGGCTCCAAGTCGTGCCATGTTGCGCGCGGTTGGGTTCACCGATGCAGACTTCCAGAAATCTCAGATTGGTATTGCATCAACCTGGAGCATGGTCACGCCTTGCAACATGCACATCAACACGCTCGCAGATGCTGCTGCCATGGGCGCCGACGAAGCCGGCGCCAAGAGCGTCGTTTTCAACACCATCACGGTCTCCGACGGCATCTCCATGGGGACGCCGGGCATGCGCTACTCGCTGGTCTCGCGAGAAGTGATCGCCGACTCGATCGAAGCCGTGGTCTGTGCGCAAGGCTTCGACGGCTTTGTCGCCATTGGTGGCTGTGACAAGAACATGCCCGCTTGCGCGATGGCCATTGCGCGCATCAACCGGCCGAGTCTGTTCGTTTACGGCGGCACCATTCAGCTGGGCGAGCAGCGCCGGGACGTCATATCGGTATTCGAGGCGGTGGGCAGACACTCTGCGGGAAAGGTATCGGATATCGAGTTGCAGGAAGTAGAAGCCACAGCGATTCCAGGTCCCGGCTCCTGCGGTGGCATGTACACCGCGAATACGATGGCTTCCGCAATCGAAGCCCTAGGGCTTTCGCTACCCAACAGCTCGGCGCAAGAAGCCGTTTCCGAGGCAAAACGACAGGACAGCTATGCCGCCGGTGCCGCCGTACACAACCTCATCGAGCGCGGCATTCGACCGAGCGACATCCTAACGTTGGAAGCCTTCGAGAACGCCATTACGGTCGCCATTGCCCTCGAGGGGTCTACCAACGCCGTCCTGCATCTTCTCGCGATTGCCGACGCCGCCGACATAGCGTTGCAGCTTGACGACTTCACGCGCATCGGCAAGCGGGTGCCCGTGCTCGGCGATATCCGCCCGGTGGGCCAATACGGCATGAGTGAACTGATCGCCATCGGCGGCATTCAGCCATTGATGAAGACACTTTTGGATGCCGGTTTGTTGCACGGTGACTGTCTGACCGTCACCGGCAATACGCTGGCGCAAAATCTTGCCGACACCCCACCCTATCCGGCAGATCAGCAGATCATCCGGCCGCTGTCGAATCCGATCAAAAAGGACAGCCACCTGGTGGTGCTCTACGGGAACCTCGCGCCGGAGGGAGCCGTCGCCAAGATTACCGGACACGAAGGGTTGACGTTCACCGGTACGGCGAAGTGTTTTCACGGTGAAGAAGCGGCCATGGCGGCCATCATGGAAGGCGCTATCGGCAAAGGCGACGTGGTGGTCGTGCGTTACGAAGGTCCGAAGGGCGGCCCCGGCATGCGCGAAATGCTCTCCCCAACAAGCGCCATCAACGGCCGGGACCTATCCAGCGACGTCGCACTCATCACCGACGGTCGTTTCTCCGGGGGTTCACACGGATTCTTGATCGGCCATATCACACCAGAGGCTTTCGAAGGCGGCCCCATCGCTTTGATAGAAGACGGGGACACCATCACGATCGATGCACAACAATGCGAAATCAATGTCGCCGTGAGCGATGCCGTGCTAGCGAAACGCAAAGCCAACTGGCAACGACCGCAGCCTTACGCAACTAAAGGATTACTGGCCAAGTACGCGAGACTCGTGAGTTCGGCAAGCGTCGGGGCCGTTACCGACAAATTGCCTCTGTAACCGCTTAGGAATGCACGATGGAACCGGACCTGGTGGCGCTGAGACTCGAACCGGACGCACTCGCGCCGGATGGTTCCCAGATACATCGTCTCGCCCGCGGCGAGCGCACAAGTTTGTGTCAGGCCGTGTTGCCACCGCACACGACCTCAAAGGCTATCGAGCACAAGTCGGTTGAAGAAACGTGGTTGATACTGGACGGCGAGGGGCAAATCTGGCGCAACGGCTACAACAACGGTGAACCCACCGACATCAAACCGGGCGTCAGCCTGGTGATCCCCCCGCAAACGCCGTTTCAGTTCCGCAATACGGGGAGCAGCGCTCTGAAAATAGCCATCGCGACGTCTCCGCCTTGGCCCGGCGACGACGACGCGGTCGCGGTGCGAGGGCACTGGTGAAACGGCCACACGCCTGAGTCCTGGGCAACGACAGCCTCCATGTTCTACCGAATCGTAGCCGACACTTTACTTATCGTGCACCTCGCCTTCATTGTCTACGTGGTGTTCGGAGGTGTATTGGCGATACGCGTACGCTGGAGCCCGTATGCACACCTGCCAGCCGCCGCCTGGGGCGCCTTCGTCGAGCTAGGCAACCGCATTTGCCCGCTAACGGTCTGGGAAAACAACCTGCGCGGCCTTGCCGGCGACGCCGGATACACCACGAGCTTTGTCGACCACTACCTTTTGCCCGTCATCTACCCGGCCGGACTCACGAGAGATGTCCAAATTGGGCTTGCGGCTTTGGTGGTGCTAGCCAACGTTGCTATCTATGGATGGATTTTGCGGCGTCGACGCAACGCCAGGATCGACAAAGCCGGTTGATGCCTCGACCCGAAGTCGAAGTCGCGACTGTGAAGGAGACACGCGCGTTAGCGGCGCGTATCGACAGAATTAGCGGAAACGCAGCGCCGCTGCGTTAGCGCCTGTTGTCTCGATCTCTCTGCTTGGCCTGACTCACGCGGATGCGACGCGAGTCAATCTCCGTGTCGTTCAGTTCTTCTATCGCCGAGTTGCCAGCGTCGTCCGCCATCTCTACGAAGCCAAATCCTCGCGAGCGTCCGGTGTCACGATCCATAATCACGTCCGCACTTTGAACTTCGCCAAACTTCGCGAACATCTCTTCGAGATCAGGACTCGCAACGCTCCAGGGCAGGTTGCCCACATAAATCTTCATACACTAGTTCCAAAACCTAACAGTCCAACAGCATCTAGATGCCGTTCCCTTCGCGTAGTCACACGCACTCAACCAGAATCGACGCCGACTTCACTTCTAAGGGGAGAGATCAAGGCGGGCTTCCAATCCGCGCTAACCATACGGCAATCTTTAGATCCGTACAACGGTTACCTGGGCTGCGCGCCCGTTGTCAATTTGAGAGTAAACTAGCGGTTCCGCACACGATGAATGGAGGCACACAGTGTCGCTCAAACTCGCATACGTTAATGTCTTCGTCAGCGATCTAGAGAGTTCGTTGGCGTTCTTCGAGGCGAAACTTGGGTTGGAAGTGCAGATGAAAGCACTTGATTTCGGATACGCATCCTTTGCGACCGAGCATGTCGGATTCGCTTTGGCACAAACAGACGACACGACGCTAACCGGTCGACATACGGGCGTCGGGTTCAGCGTCGTCGACCTGCAAGGCGAGTACGAGAGCCTCAAAGCTAAAGGTGTGAGCTTCACCATGCCGCCCGAGAAACAGCCGTGGGGCGGATTCATGGCGACCTTCCAGGATCCGGACGGCAACGTTTACTACCTCGACCAGATCAATCACGACTAGCTGCCAGACATGCCTATCGTCGATATCGAAGTTCTCGAAGATGCCGACAACCCGGCATCTCTCGACGCGCACTTGCAAACGCTCGCGGACCGTCTCGGCGAGCTCTTCTCTAGCGACGCTGCAGGTACCTGGGTACGACTGCGTTACCTTTCCAGGGTCCACTACGCCGAAAACCAAGTCGCTGTCGAAACGAATGTGCGACCGACGTTCGTCACGGTTCTGAAGGCGCGTTTGCCGGATGCCGATGCGCTACGCGCCGAAGCCAAACAGATCGCCGTGACCGTCGGCACAGCCCTCGACCGGCCACACGCCAACGTGCATGTCCTCTACGCGCCACCCGGAGAAGGCCGTATCGCCTTCGGCGGCGAGCTGCTCGAAGCTCGATGATCAACCTCTCTCACATCGATCACGTCGTACTCCGCGCGCGGGAACCGAAAAAACTGATCGCGTTCTACTGCGACGTACTAGGCTGTTGGGTTGAAAGAGAGCTGGACATCGGACTGGTGCAGCTGCGGGCAGGGCAGGCCTTGATCGATATCGTGCCAATGCCTGACGATACGGCCGGCGAGTCCATCCGGGAACCCAACCTCGATCACTTTTGTCTGCGCGTAGAGCCTTTCGACGAACCCACGATCCGCAGCTTTCTTGTGGACAGAGGCATCGAGGTCAGTCCCTTGCGAGAAGTCTACGGCGCCGACGGCTTTGGCCCCTCGATCTACGTCGAAGATCCGGAAGGTAACCGTATAGAACTCAAGGGGTCGCCGACTCGAGGGCCTCTCGCAAAATGCCCGGTGTGATTCAAGGCGGCTGTCTCTGTGGCGGCATTCGTTTTCAAGTCACGAACGTGGTCGGGCCATTGGAACTGTGTCACTGCCCGCGTTGCCGCAAAACAACCGGCTCCGCTTTCGCCGCCACGGTCGTCGTCGCGGTGGACGGATACGCGTTGTTGCGCGGCGAGGATCTGATTCGCGAGTTCGCGATGCCTGTCAACGAACAACCACCCGGTTACACCGTGCATTTTTGTTGCGTCTGCGGGTGCTTCGCACCCGACCCACGACCGACGGGCGATCGCTTCGAGATAGCATGCGGACTTTTCGACGACGACCTGCCTGTCGGGCCTGACAGACACATCTATTGTGACAGCGAATACCGGGCCAACTGGTATACGATCGAAGACAACCTGCCGCAGTACACGAAAGCGCAAATAGCGGAGCTTCGCGGGCGCGAGCCCCCCTCATGACCTACCGCCACAATCCCACGCACGAACAATGTCTGACCCGCAGCTGCACATAGACGTCTTGCGCGAAACGTTCAACATCCACCGCTTGCCGGCCGATGCGGACAT
>CBDTZM010000069.1:0-7404 GCA_965364915.1 uncultured Pseudomonadales bacterium
GCCTCGATTTTCTCTCGGAATTTCGCGTGAACTTAGGCACCCTAGGCGCCCAAGCACAAAGTGCAGACGGCAATTCCGGATACCGGATAGCCAAGCCGAGCGAGGAATAAATATTGACGATGGGCCGAGTCGTTCTCATAAGCCTAGTGTTGCTTGGTGCATGTACGACCGACCAAGGCTTGCCGATCGCAGAGATTCTGAACCATCGTAACTGCCAGTCGGTGGCGCCTGGGTTGTCGACCGTGACCTTTGCACAGGTGGCAGCCATACGCGGTTCGAAACTGATCGGCATGACGAACGATGTGGCAGCCGAGCAGCCGGATCTAGCTTTGGTGGTCATATCCAAAGGCCCTCAGCCTACACCCGGCTACGCGTTCCGGCTGACCTCCGTACAAACCATCGGTACCTCCGCGGTGATCGAAGTCGAATGGCTAGAGCCGTCCCCGGACGCCGTGCTGGCCCAAGTGATAACGCATCCCTGTCTGGTCGTGGGTATCGAATCGACCGGCTACGACACGTTGACCGTCTCCGACCAGAACGGTGTGTTGGGCACGATTGATTTGTAGGCGCGCTGTCGCGCCATCAGGTCAACAGGTGCAACGCCGCGGCCGCGCGCACCTGCACGCTGTCCTTGTAGGCGTCCAGATCGAGATCCCGGTTCTCTCCCATCGCGCCGACCAGGTAGCGCTTGTAGACGCCTTGCCCGATCGCCGCCAGCCGCCAATGGGAAAACGCTTGATAATAATTGATGCCGTCGAGGTTACGCCCCGTCGCAGCCGTGTAGCGTTCGCGCAAAGCCGCCCGTGACGGGAAGCCGCCGATCGACGTCGCGGCAACCTCACCAAGATCGTCCGCTGGCTCGACCCAAGAGTTCATGAGGTAACCAACGTCGGCAAGCGGATCGCCAAGCGTGCACAACTCCCAATCGAGCACGGCTCGAATCTGACCGTCCTCGACGATCATGTTGCCAAGCCGGTAGTCGCCGTGAACGATCGCAGAACCAATCTGCTGGGGCATGGTATCGGTCAATATCCTCAACGTCTCTTCCATTTCCGGAATGTCGTGCGTCTTCGAGGCTTCCCACTGCCGGGTCCAGCGCTTGAGCTGCCGGGCGAGATAGGCTTCCTTGCGCCCTAGATCGCCGAGACCGACCGTGTCCGGATCGATGGCATGCAGACTCGCCAGGACATCGATCACATGCAGGCCAAGGGTGTGGCGTTGTGCCTTAGGTACGCCGCGCGCGATCTCGGCGTCGTGCAACACCGGACCATCCACAAACTGCATGATGTAAAACGGTGCGTCGTTCACCTCGACATCGCTGCACAGCCCGACGGTGGCAGGGACCGGAACATCGGTTGCAACCAGCGCGTGGATGATCTTGTGCTCGCGCCCCATGTCGTGGGCGCTTTCCAAAACATGGCCTAGGGGTGGGCGGCGCAACACGAGGGCGGTACCGGCTTGGTCCGTGCATCGATACGTCAGGTTGGAGTGCCCACCGGCAATCAGCGAAAACTCGATTGGCGGCTTCAAGCCCTCGACCCGTTCCTGCAACCAGGCAGTCACAGCGTCTTCGCGGATACCTTCCACGGTGCATCTCTCCCAGCAAAGCGGACCGCTACTCTACCAAAGCCTTTGTGTTTTGTTCGCGAATCGTTTTTCATACCGCTAAGTCAAAAAACCGCCTCACACGCCTTGACCAAAAAGGTACTTCTTCTCACGTTCGCCGTCTTGTTGGTCGCTTGTTCGGCCCCGCAGATCGGTGGTCCGACTGCGCCGCGAAAAGCGGCAGACGCGGGGCAATTGACGCTGCCAAACGGGCGCACGCTTTGGGTGTATCCCGAAGAGCTCATGTACTCCGGTGTCGCTCGCTACCAATGGCCGACATCTCGCAGCTACGACGGCGAATGGAACCTCGGTTTACCGCATGGAATTGGCACCGAGCTCATCGAGTCGCGCGCCGGCCAAATTCGCTACCACGGGCAATGGCGCGACGGCGCCCGTCACGGTCACGGCGAGCTCAACGCACCAAACGGCGATCACTATGTCGGTAGCTTCGTGAAAGGCGTGCGTCACGGAGAAGGTACTGAAACCACCGCCAAGGGGCTTTATCGGGGATTTTGGGCGGACGACGTTCCGCACGGGCTAGGTGAGTTCAGCAGCAGCGACGGCTCCAAATTTCGCGGACAGTGGGTGCGAGGGTCCCGCAACGGGCACGGGACGTTCATCGATACGCGCAACAACGAATACGTTGGCGACTGGTCAGCCGACGCCCCGAATGGATTCGGTACCTTTACCAGCAACGCCGGTGCGGTCTACGAGGGCAGTTGGGTAGACGGCGCCAGAGACGGCTACGGCCGCCTAGAGGAGCCTTCTGGTCTGATTTACGAAGGTATCTGGGCCGCCAACAAACGCCATGGCTTCGGCGCGGAGCAGCGTCCTGACGGCAGTTCCTACATAGGCGTCTGGCAATTCGACAAACGCCACGGTCAAGGTATCGAAACCCAAGCCGATGGCGGCTACCACGACGGAACCTGGGAAAACAGTGTGGCGTTGGGTCCGGGAACTCGACGCCAGCCGTCAGGTATCGAGATAAGCGGCGCGTGGAACAGCGACCTGGTGTCCACCGGTTTGTTGACCTTGCCAAGCGGCGCGGAATACGCAGGGCCGCTGTTCCGCAATCGCAATCGAGAAGCGGACGTCAAATTGATCAATTGGCTTACACGCCTGACGGATGACGGGTATGCGAACTACTTGCTGGGCACCCTCTATCTCGACTTCGAGAAACCGGCTCGCAATGAAGATCGGGCGCGCCGTCTGCTCAGCAAAGCAACAGATGCCGGGATCGCGGATGCACAATTTCGTCTCGCCATACTGCTGCTAGATGAAGACGCAACCCGCGCACTCGAGCTACTGATCGAAGCCGCGGCAACGGACCATGCACGCGCCAACGAACTCCTGGGCGAGTACTACCATTTGGGGCGATTCGTGCAGATGGATCTTACCGTCGCCCACGACTATTACGCGAAGGCGGCCGCGTCGGGCAGCCTGCAAGCGCGCAACAACCTCGCTTGGCTGCTGGCAACCGCGCCAAGCGAGTTCCTACGCGACGGCAAACGCGCCGTCGCGACCATTCGACCGATCGCCTTGCTGTTCGGAGACTGGCAGCATCTCGACACCCTCGCTGCCGCATATGCCGAGGCCGGCGAGTTCGACGCGGCAGTCGAGGCACAACGCCAAGCATTGATCGCAACCCAGTCCTCCGACGAAGCTGTGCCGGAAGAACTCATACTGCAGATGCGCGACCGGTTGGATCTGTTTCAGCGGCAGGTACCGTTTCGCGAGCCGTAGCCTCCTGTCATTAGGAGTGTCATTAGGAGTGTCATCAGGAGACCTTTATGACCCATGTGAACTGGCCTTTCACCCCAGGTCGCAACATCGAGATCGATAGGGCCGAGGGCGTGTACCTGTATACGAGTGCCGGTCAGGCGATTATCGATGCAGCCGGAGGCGCGATCGTCAGCAACGTCGGTCACGGTCGCCAACGTGTTGCCGATGCCGTCGCCAAAGCCACGCTCGAGACCTCGTACGTCGTGCCGCCCTGGATCACGCCTTCCCGGCGTGCGGTTGTCGCGGCGCTAGAGCGGGATTGGCTGCCGCCCGGCTTGACGCGCATCCATATGACGTCCGGTGGTTCCGAGTCCGTCGAATCGGCCATGAAGATGGCGTTGCAGTACCACGCCGCACTTGGCGACGAACGGCGCACCAAGATTCTGTCGCGCAGCATTTCCTATCACGGCACGACGCTTGCCACCACCGCGGTCAGCGGTCACCCTGCACGTAAGAAGGGTCTAACCCAGGGCCTGGCAACGTACCCAGCCGCGCCAACGCCTTATCCGCTGCGCTGCCCGCTAGGACCACACCACGTCGAGGCCGGCGACTACTACGTACAAGCCATGGTCGACGTGATCGAGCGCGAAGGCAGCGACACCATCGCCGCTTTCCTCGCCGAACCCATCACCGGGTCATCGGGCGGTGCGATCGTACCCCCCGACGACTACTGGCCCAAGGTGCAGGCCGTTTGCCAGGAGTACGGCATGCTGCTGATTTTCGACGAGGTGATGACCGGATTCGGGCGCACCGGGACACCGTTTGGTCATCAACACTGGGATGTGAGTGCCGACATTCTCGTCTCAGGCAAAGGGCTAGCCGGTGGTTATGCGCCACTCGGCGGCGTATTCGCTACCGAAGCGGTCGGCGCCGCCATCGACGCCGCCGGCATGAATGTGATGTTTCACACCTTCGGCGGCCATCCGGCGGCCTGCGCCGCAGCGGCAGAGGTTCTGAACATCATGATCGAGGAACAACACCTCGAGCGAGTGATCCGCATGGGCGCTCTGCTGCACGAGCAGTTGGCCGATGCTTTCCGCGATCATCCCCATGTTGCCGAGGTTCGCGGGCGCGGTTTGTTGCAAGCGATCGAAATCGTCGAGGACCGCGAGCAGCTAGCACCCTATGCATTGGACGCCAACATCACCAACCGTATCGTCGGCAAGTCGTTGCAAAATGGCGTGTTCTTCTACGGCGGGGGCACCGGCGCGGTACGCGACATCGTTTGCATGGGCCCTCCTTTCATCGTTGAGGAACAACACATCGAAACGATGGTCAGCGTGCTGGCCGGCGCGGTCGACGAGGTGACCGGTTGAGGGCACCTCGATAAAACCTATCGCTAGCCTGCGTTGGTTTGAAACTTCGTTCTACCCGACTTAAGAACAAGAAATGAACAAAAACTACTTTTTCGGCGCTAGCTTAGTGATTCTAGTTTGCTCGCTCATCGCATTCTCCGACAACTTGATCACCGACGTCGGCCAGCCTAGTAATAGCGATCCCAAATTCATCATCCACGGCCTATTCTGCATTGCTTGGATTTGTACGCTTGTCGCGCAAACCTGGCTCATCCGACGGCGCTCGTTCTCGGCGCACAAGACGCTGGGTGCATTCAGCGTGTTGACCGCGCTGGGCGTGTTTCTTGGCACATCTTATATCTACTACACGAAATTCGAAGGCTGGGAGAACACGCTTTTTCTGGCTAGGTCAAACATGATTTTTATCACCAGCTTCGCAATTACGATCGCCCTGGGTTTTCTAAATCGCAAAACACCTGAACGGCATAGACGTTTTATGTACCTCGCAACCCTCTATATGCTCGGTCCAATACTTGATCGCGTTGGTGGGAACACGGGCATAAGCCCCTACCTGACAAATCCCGTTATTTGGAACGGTATGTTCCTATCTTTCTTTGCATACGACTGGCTGACCAAAAAGAAAATCTATGCCATCACGTACGTCGGATACGGTTGGTTCTGGATTGTCTGGGCCATCGCGATATTGACATGACATGTTGGAGAATCCCACACACGACGTGATCGCAACTGTCGGGAGATTAAGACGACCACCCAGCGGTTTACCCGTACCGGCGCTCCGTAAACCGTACGAGGCGCCGCAAGCCTTCTTCCAAGCGTTGGTGAGATTGGGCGAAACACAATCGGAAGTGGCTTTCGTTGCCTGGGCCAAAGGTGTAGCCGGGCGCCAGACCTACGTCCTCTTCGCTGAGCAAATCTGTGACGAAGGCGAGACTGTCGTCGAGCCCATTGATCCTCGGGAACGCATAGAAAGCACCGGCCGGTGAGCAAGTTTCGATGATCGCGTGATCACCCAGCACCTGATCGACGATATCTCGTCCGCGCCGGTACTGTTGTTGTAGTTGCCGGACGAAGTCTTCCCCGTGTTGCAGGGCCGCCACCGCACCAAGTTGGGCGAAGACCGTGGCTCCGGTATTGAAACATTCGGATAAGGCCGTCCACTGAATTCGCAGGTGCTCCGGTGTCACTACCCAGCCGATGCGCCACCCGGTCATCGCCCACGCTTTCGAGAAACTGTTGACGACGACCACCGGGTCATCGTCACGGGCGATTTCCAGAAACGACGGTGCGTGATCGCCGTCGAATACGGTCCGGTGGTACACCTCGTCGGCAATCAGCAGCACGCCGCGGTCGCGACAGCAAGCCAGAAGTTGTTCTTGCGACTCCGCATCCATCACCCAACCCGTTGGGTTGCAGGGCGAATTGACGAAGATCGCCTTGGTGTTCGGCTTGATCGCGCCGATGATTTCTTCGACGCTCAGCTGCCAGCCATTTTCCGTCAAGCGCTGCCGTACGTGTCCGATCTCAGCGCCGGTCACCCGAAACACAGCGTCGATGTTCGGCCAAACAGGGCTGACGATGAGTCCATGGTCGCCGGTGCTCAACGCCGTCTGCGCCGCAATCGTGACACCCAACATCGCCGAACCGGGAACCGTGATGCGGGCCGGGTCCAAGTCTAAGCCGTACAAATCATCCAGATAGACTTTCAATGCCGCCCGCAATTCCGAACGGCCCCGGGTGTGAGCGTAAAACGTCTGGCCGTCGTCCAATGCCGCCTTCGCGGCATCGCGCACGAAATCCGGCGTGACCACGTCCCCCTCGCCAAACCACAACGGTATGACGTCCGGGTCGTGCATACGCGTGAAGGCAACCTTGGTGATGCCATTCTGCTCGAGATTTTCGATTTCTTGACGAATTGGGTTGTCGAGTCGGTTCATGGAGGCAGTTGCTCGCTCGATGCGCCTTTTGTGGCGGCTGCAAAAACCGGCTACTTTAAGCGTCTCGACGAAATAAGGGGAGAGGAACATGCGGGGAATTTGGTTTTGCGCACTGCTGTTGGCGGCTTTGCCGACGTTTGCCGCTGACTACTGGGGACACCGAGTTGCGGTTCGCAACGACGTCGCCTATGGCGATGACCCTGCGCAAGTCGCCGACCTTTACGACCAAGGCCAGAGGCTCTCTGAAGCGGGCAACTATTTTCAGTTGGACGCCAACCGGCCGACCCTCGTGTGGATTCACGGCGGGGGCTGGGTTGGAGGCGACAAGGCCAGCCAATTTCCGCGCGTCATTCATTTTGTCGAACGTGGTTGGCACGTGGTGAACCTCAATTACCGTCAAGGACCTGGGACCGCCCCGCAGGCTGTCGACGACGTAATGTGCGCTTTCAAGTGGGCTATCGAACGAGCCGAAGAGATGGGCGCACCCACGGACCAGTTCGTCGTTAGCGGCGCTTCCGCGGGCGGCCATTTGGCGTTGATGGTCGGCCTCTTGAATACGACCGGCGATCATCCCTGCAAGGCGGCCGTAGCACCTCGAGCGGTAGTCAACTGGTTCGGCATCACCGACATCGAAGCCGTGCAGAACTTCCTGACGGCCAACCGGCCGGAGGGCAACTACGCGCTGTCGTGGATCGGCGACAAGGCCGCGGTTGCAGACATTTCTCGACGCTACTCGCCCCTCTACCACATCACTGACGCGGCACCCC
>CBDTZM010000070.1:0-7403 GCA_965364915.1 uncultured Pseudomonadales bacterium
GGCAGCGTCCAGCGCCTGGATGATCTCCTCGACCTGTGCTACGCGTTCGATCTTCGGAAACAACACAGCATCCACATCCAGACCGGCGACGGCTTGGACATCGTCAGCACCCCAAGGCGTGTCCAAGCCATTGGCGCGGACGATAAGCTCTCGGTAGCCATAACCCCCACCGTTGATGGATTCGACAACCTGGCTACGCGCGCTTGCCTTGGCTTCGGGGGCAACCGCGTCTTCGAGATCGAAGATGATGGCGTCGCAAGGCAGATCTTTGGCCTTGGCCATCGCGCGCGCGTTGGCGCCCGGCATGTACAGGACGGAACGTCGCGGTGTCATTGGTTGATTCCGTCTCTTCGTATCGTTCCTGGTGATCGTGGCGGCGTGGGCCGGCGTTGCAGACCATCGGTGCGTGCACGCCGTTGCATCTGTTCGAACGCGCGCCTTCTATCGTTAGGCGTCATCCGGCGAAAGCGGTCCTGCAGCTCGCGTTGTTGTTGCCGGTCGAGCCTTTGATAACGCTGGTAGCGCTCCCGCAACCTGCGCTGCTGCCTAGGCGTGAGCGTTTGAAACTGTTGCATGCGTTGCAGCAGCTGACGCTTGCGCGCGTCAGGCAGCGTTCGAAATTTATCGTAACGGTTCAACATGTCACGCTTGGTCGACTTATCCATCCCAACCCAACGATCGGCGCCGAGTGCCAAGCGTTGCTGTTGGGCACCATCGAGTTCACTCCATTGCTCTTCGAACTGTCCAAGCGTCGCCCGTTGTGCTTCGGTCAACTCCTGCCACGGCACCGCGTAAGCGGACATACTTGCCATCCACGTGATACACAAGATCAATTGGTAAAGTCTTCGGTTCATTGCTCCACCTCCGAAACTTTCGTTTTCGCGCCATCCGAAGACGCTTCTTTCGCCAGTTCTTGTTCTAAGTTCAGCGGATCTATCCACTCGCCGTCGCGTTGCACCAAGGTTCCTAAATAGTCGAAAAATTCCAAGGACAACTCAGGATCTTGGTGATCATCGCTTTTGTCTTTTGTTCCGCTCGCGGCGCTTGTTCCGCTCGCGGCGCTTTCGCTATCGGCCTCTGCCAACCACCCGACATTCGCCAGCGCCGCGGAGCCCCACCCCACTGAGGCAATCAATACGCTGACCATGCCAAACCTTTTCATCCCGACGCCCGCTCATTCTCCAGAACCATCCATGCGACAAACTCGAGCTCTTCCAACAGCTCCATATCTTGCGCGACAGTGAACTCTTCGTTACCTGAAATGACAACTCATCACCACCCTGGCTTAGGTAGATTCCGACAGCCAAAGCGACAGCGGCCATGCTGCCTATCGGTACGAACACCCAAGGCCGCATCAATTTGGGCCGACGTTCTTCAATCGAGGCAATCGCGTGTCTGCGTGCAAGGCGTAACCGCGATTGCACATCGGCATCGAGTTCGTTCTCGCTGCGCCTGAGCGCTTGACGGGATTGTTCGACAAACCGGTCGTCGTCTGGTTTCGTCATTATCGGTAGTCCTCCAACAGCTCTCTCAAGCGATGCACGGCGCGCGAATAGTGCGTTTTCACGCTTCCCTCCGAACATCTCATCACGACAGAGGTTTCCGCTACGTTGAGCCCTTCCCAGACTCGCAGCATGAACGCCTCTCGCTGTCGGTTGGGCAGGCGCCCCATGGCTACGCTCAACGCATCGCCCACACCATCCAGCACCATGCGCACATCCGGCGTGTCCGACTCGCGACCAGGTGCGTTCTCGATCGGGTCAATGGGTTCTCCGTCGTCGGCGCTCGGCGCAAACCAAGCAATCACCTTGCGGCGGACCGTGTTGCGCCGGTGCGAATCGGTGATGCGATTCTTCAGTATCCGGTAAAACAAAGGCCGCCACTCTCCAGCAGGCTTGTCGGCATACTTGCGCACCAACGTGAGCATCGTGTCTTGCACGATGTCCAAGGCCTCCTCGGTATCTTTGACTGCAAACTGTGCCATTCGAAACGCTCTTTTCTCGACGCCCGCCAGGAACTCGTTCAGCTCAACAACGTTAGCGGCGTGCGCCATCTTCAATTATCGCCCGGCACTGCCGGGCGACCTCGCGACAACGCCGGGGGTAAACCCCCGGCTTGTGCAACCGCATCAACCTTGCGCGGAAGTCGGCATGCGGAATTCAAAGCTGGCACGTCCCGAGGTGAGCTCTTCAAGGTCATTATTGTAACGACCGTGAGCGCCAATGCGATGCAACAGCATGCCGTCATCGAGTTGTCTGACGAGTTCGTCCACCAGATCCGAAAAGTGCCGGAACAGGTGTATCTCGCCATTGCCCGCGATTTTCACCGCATATAACCCCTTGCCACCGTCCGGCGCCACGAGGGCCAGGTTCTCGAGCGGGTTGGTCGCGCTCAGAGGCACGCCTCCAATCTTCAACACCTCGCGAGACTCGGAGAGATCCAGGTCGATCCGCGCAGGTTCTATCGCAACGAACGGATTAGCGGTCGGTTCGGGCCAATGCACTCGTAACGCCGCCGCGCGATCGTCCGTGTTCACGTCGATGACGGTTCGTGCCAAATAGTCGGGGGGCGCGAATCCAAAGCGGTTGACAATACCGAGTACGCGCACCAGGTCGCCCGCAACGAGATTGCCCAAACCCAAGGCGCCGGTATCTACCTCGTAGAAACTCGGATCGGCATCGTTGTCCGGAGTGATACCGGTCCCCGAAAAGTCATAGACATGGGGTCGGCGGCCATTCAACGAGAACATTGCCACCGCAAACGGCTGCACTTGAGCGACCGAACCGACAAGATGATTCATCTGCATCCGCACGCGGCCCTCCGTCGCATCGATAGTTGCACCCGAGTCGGCGGTAGCCGCGTCATCCAACAAGTCGCCAAATACGACCACGCGCTGGCCGACGGAGATACTGTCTTTGTCGAGATCTGCATTGTCGAGGCCCAGCGCGGTGACGGTCGTCATCTCGCCCAGCAACACTCTAAACGTTCCGCGAAATACCGAAGTACCGTTGGCAAATTCGATGCGCGCGCCGCGAACGGTCAACGTGTCGTCGACACGGGCCGCGACCACACCCTTGACCACATCGGCATCGACCCACGGCACGCTGGTTCCAGCCAGTACGGTGTGCGCGAGAAAGCCCGCATCGGTAACCATCACACCGGCGATGACCGGCGTGTTCTCCGCTAAGTCCGCCATGACCGTGAGACCCGTGGCACCGGTGTACCCGATCCCGTCGATTTCATATTGCGTATCGTCGTCGACATTGAAGGTAAAGCGTCCGAAGTCGCCGTCGCGGTGCCGGAACGGGCGAACCTTCAAGGTGATCTCCTGGTCGGCTTCATTGACGTGTGCCAAAACACCACGCGCACGATGGGCTCGATCCCGTTCGAGTTCAGGCATAGCGAGCAAGAAGGGTTCGACTGTTACGGTGGGCGGCGCCGTCGTGAGGTCGATCGTGTTAGAAGCGTCCAGATCAAAATCCAGGCTGAAAGCGGCCGGTATCCCGGGGGCGATCCGGATAACGTCGGATGTCGTCAACTGCAGACGTACGTCGAACTCACCGATGGGATTGCCATCCTGATCAACGACGTTGGCGACCTGGGGATTACCCTCGTCGTCTTGAACGACGATTTCTGCATCGGTGTAGTCGAGCGTCAACGTCACCGACGCATACGTGCCCGCAGGTACCGTGGCGATGGTCAGGAACTCGGTGACCTCAGTCAGTTCCGTGAAGTCGATCTCCGTCGCCAACGGCAGCGTCTCGACGGTGTCGCCGTTGGCGTTCTCTAGGAGCAACGACAGCACCGAAACCTTATAGGAGAGGAAGTCGCCTTCCGCGTCGGTGATACCCACGAACAAGAGACCTTCACTGTCCGCCACCGGCACCGGCACCGCGGCTCGCCCGCCACCGCCGCCACCGCCACATCCCTGAAGGGCAAATACGATAGAGATCAGCACAACACCAAGGACGAACGACCAGACGTCCCCAAGGCGACGGCGACGCCTCGTCAACGTGGCAGCACCGGTTGCGGCAGAAATTCTGATCGGGCTGGTATGCAAACTCATGTCACTACTCCGAAATTTCAATTCTCAAAGCAGTGCAACGAACGAAACGCCCGTTCGTTGACACGAAAGGTCAGCAAACTGTGCGCTAGATCACTTTGGTAGGGTGCGGGGCGCGCGAAAAAAGGGCGCGCGCGACCTAAACAACGCAAAAAACGCCAGAGTTCTTAAGAAAGGTGAATGTGCTTGTCGAGCTTCTGAGGGACGGAAAAGAAAGCGCCGCGTTTGCTGGAACGGGCCCGTTCGCGATCGGCTTTGAGACGGCAAGAGTAGTCCGCAAGTATCGGAATCATGCAGAACGCGCCGAACAACATGCCGATGGCCAATAGATGTTCGACGTACCAGCTGCCCTGCAGATCAGGTGCCATGCGGAAGAAACTGGCAAAATAGAAGAACATCGAAGCCGTCGTCGCCATCGCTAGGAGCCGGGAGATGAAGAGGCTGATGTCCGGCATAAGCGTGATGAACGCAAGTGCGGCGCCGCACAAATACACTGCTATGTAATAGAAAGAGTCAGGAATCCCGATGTGCAGTAGAGCAATTACCACAAAGACACAACCGATGATTCCATGGATATAACGCATACCGCTTGCTTGCCTTATCCCTCTCCATCTACCTTTGTTATGCCGCCGTTATTGATCCGCCGACGGCTGTTTCAGTCTTATGACGAAGTGTCGTCAAACAGTATTGAGCCGTCAACCGTTTCGTTACCATCGGTGACAAAGTCTTAGAATACAACCCCAATTCGTGCATGTTGGTAATCTTTTCGGGCACTATTTAGAAACAATTAGCATTAAAATCCGTTTTCATATGTCAATTAGTTCGCTATCCAATCCTTGCCGATTGGCCGCCGTCGACAGGTAAACAGACGCCGGTGATGAATTTGGCTTCGTCAGACGCCAGAAACAAAGCGGCATTGGCGACATCCCAAGCCGTTCCCATCTGGCCGCCGAGCGGTACGCTCGCATTGCGCCGCGCGATCAACTCGTCGCGGTCTTGGCCCGCCGCAACGTTGCCTTCTATTGCCATGGGTGTGTTCATCAGACCGGGCATGATCACGTTGGCGCGGATGCCGTACCTGGCGTTACCGGTCGCAAGCGCGTGCGTGAATGCGTTCAGCGCGGCTTTCGATGTTTTATAGGCAACGATACCAACTGCGCATACGGCAGCAACGGACGATATGTTAGTGATTGCGCCACTGCCTTGTTCACGCATGATCGGAAGCGCGTGTTTGCAGATCATCATGATCGACTTTAGGTTGGTGTCGAATATCTTGTCCCACACCTCGACGCGCATCTTGGTCGGCCCACTGTCCCCCGTGCCAATGCCGACATTGTTGTGCAACACATCGATTCGACCGTAGCGTTCGACGCATGTACTCAGTATGGATTGACAATCTTGTTCGACGGTGACATCGGCGGCATAGGAACTGGCGCGTCCACCTTCGCGTTCGATCATGGCAACGGTTTCGTCGGCCGATTCCATGCGCTTGTCGACCACCATGACAGACGCGCCTTCTTGTGCAAACCGCAAAGCGGTGGCACGGCCATTGCCGATCGTGTCTCCCGGCGTTTGGCCGCCACCGACGATGATGGCAATCTTGTCTTCTAAACGTCCCATCCCGGTAATCCCTCGTCGAGTTGCACGCCGAACGAGTTCAACGCCATTGACACCAAGGTGTATTGGCCAACCGTGAACACAACGTCCATCAATTGTTGCGTGTTCAAGCGTTCGCTCAAACCCGCCCATGTCGCATCGCTTACGTGTGCGTCTGTGTGTAGCTCTTCGGTCGCCTGGAACAGCAAGCGGTCGAGATCGCTCAATCCTGCGCTCTGGGAACCGGTCTGACAGGAGCGTATTTCTGCGTCGCTCATACCCGCTTGACGCGCGATCTGCACGTGTTGTCCCCACTCATAACCCGCCTGGCACAAATAACCAATGCGCAAGATCAACAACTCGCGTTCGCGCACATCCAACGACGACTTACCCAAGATGTGGTTGGCGAACACCATCCAGCGTTTCATCAGTTTCGGATAGTTGGCGAGCGTTTTGAAGATATTGAAAATACGCCCCTGGCCGACCATCGGCTGCATGAGCTCTCGCGCCTCGTCGCTCCATTCATCGGCCTCCAACGGCCGCACCCGCGGTTCGGATACGCGCATAGTCCCTCCTAATCCCCGTCGTAAAAGTTTCAGTAATATACACCGCAGGAATCAGCTAGGAATACACCATGGCCGTCATCGTCGAGCAGCAAGACCGAATCACCATCGTCACCATCAACCGACCCGAGGTGCGCAATGCCGTCGACGGTCCAACCGCCGCGTTGTTGGCAGAAGCCTTTCGGCGCTTCGACAGCGACGACAACAGCGACGTCGCCGTGCTGACCGGTGCAGGCGGGACGTTTTGTGCGGGTGCAGATCTGAAGGCTGTCGCCGGCGGTGCGGGCAACAAGGTGCGCATGGACGGCGATGGACCACTGGGATGTTCGCGCATGCTGCTGTCAAAGCCCGTCATTGCGGCCGTGGAAGGCCACGCAGTCGCGGGCGGCATCGAACTCGCTCTCTGGTGTGACCTACGCGTTGCTGCCGAGGACGCCGTGTTCGGCGTCTACTGCAGACGCTGGGGTGTGCCACTTGTCGACGGCGGCACCATTCGACTGACAAGGTTGATCGGCCAAAGCCATGCCATGGATCTCATCCTAACCGGCCGCGGAGTGTCCGGGAGCGAAGCCCATGCCATGGGACTCGCAAACCGGCTTGCGAAAAAGGGTGAAGCGCTGAACGATGCATTGGAACTTGCCAAAAACCTGAGCCGGTTTCCGCAACGCTGCCTGCGCAGCGATCGCATGTCGGCTTACACCCAATGGGGCAGGTCGTTGGAAGACGCGCTAATGGACGAAACACGGATGGGCCTCGAGGTCATTCGCTCCGGCGAAACCCGCGAAGGCGCGAGTCGTTTTGCCGCCGGTGCGGGCCGTCACGGCGACTTCGACACGATTTAGGACTATCTATATCTGACCGTCGCGAACATTCAGTTTAGCGTCGTCTAACTCGAAACCCTCATCGGTCGCCTCGGATATTGAAAACCCGAGACCTTTACGGGGTTTGCGACCCAATACCATTTCGGGCGGCATGATGTCCCGGTTCGGTTCTACGGATTCCGGATCCGAAAAATAGCCGAGCGCGTAGTTGCCCTGGGTGTAACCGAGTAATTCCTGTAGCTCCGGTTGCAAATCCTTCGCAATGTGCGGCGGGCACGACAGGTATTGGTTCTCTTCCTGTCGCAGCCAACCGAGGCAGTAGGTAATGTTGAGCCCAAGACGCGAGTCGTCGGCCTCGTT
>CBDTZM010000071.1:0-7365 GCA_965364915.1 uncultured Pseudomonadales bacterium
CCCTGTTCGGGTTTCACGCACTCGAACAGCACGCCCGTCAACTTGCCGTTCTCGACGACGAACTCCTTGGGCGGACGGTTGTTGATGATGGGGATGCCTTCGCTCATGGCGTCCTCTTTTTCCCAATCGGAAGCCTTCATCACCTCGAACGCGGACCGTACGACCACCGATACCGTCTCGGCGCCGAGACGTTTGGAAGTACGGCAACAATCCATAGCGGTATTGCCACCGCCCATGACGATGACCTTACCCGCAATCCCGGTCGTGTGACCGAACGCAACGCTCGAGAGCCAATCGATACCGATGGAGATATGTGCATCGGCTTCCACTCGTCCGGGCAATTCGAGTTCGCGTCCCCGCGGTGCACCGGTACCGACGAAGTAAGCATCGAATTGCATGTCGAGCATGTCCTGCATGCTGGTGATCTCATGCCCGAAGTGGCACTCGACACCCATGTCGAGAATCAGGTCGACCTCTTCGTCCAACACGTCCGCCGGTAGCCGGAACGCCGGAATCTGACTGCGCATCATGCCGCCACCGGCTGGGTCCTGATCGAACATGTGCACTTCGTAGCCAAGCGGCAACAAGTCACGAGCGACCACGAGCGAAGCTGGGCCTGCCCCCAAGAGAGCGATGCGCTTACCGTTCTTATGCGTCGGCACTTTCGGCAGATAGCCGCTGATATCGCCCTTGTGATCGGCGCAGACCCGTTTCAAACGGCATATCGCCACGGGCTTTTCTTCGGTTCGCACCCGGCGACAAGCCGGTTCGCATGGCCGATCGCAGGTACGCCCGAGAATGCCCGGGAATACGTTGGAATCCCAGTTGAGCATGTAGGCTTCGGTGTAACGCTCCTGGGCGATCAGCCGAATGTATTCCGGCACCGCCGTGTGCGCCGGACACGCCCATTGGCAGTCGACGACTTTGTGGAAGTAGTTGGGGTCAAATATGTTGGTAGGCTGCATAATTTACCAGGCCGCGCGGCGACACGCGGCGCACTCTATACCGTTGGCGTGGCCGGCACCAGTATACCTCTATAGGTTTTGAGCATGCCCGACGAGGACCCCAAAACCAAAAATCAGTAGAATACGCTCCCCCTAGCCCAATCTCTAAGCGTCCCACTTGCATACCATCGAGGACATCGCCGAGTTGTTACCCTCCCGCGCCGGGGAGCGTATCGCGTGGCAGAATCTACACGGTGCAGCGCCCGGGTACTGCGCCGCCAAAGCCGCCGAGCAGCATGCCGGATTTACCCTCGTGCTCGCCCACAACACGGCCGAGGCGCAGCGATGGCTCGATCAGATCGGTCTGTTCAGCGATGGTACGCGGGAGATACTGCACTTTCCGGACTGGGAGACCCTACCGTACGACGCCTTTTCGCCGCACCAAGACATCATCTCGGAACGCCTCGCAACGCTCAGCCGGTTGCCAAAGATTCGCCAAGGGGTGTTGGTCGTGCCGGTCACGACGTCCATGCAACGATTACCGCCAAAAAGCTACATCGACGGCCAATCGTTCGCCTTAGCCGAGAACACCAAATTCGAACTACACGCGGAACGCGCGAGATTGGAGGCTGCCGGATATCTCGCGGTCGACACCGTCAGCAGCCGCGGCGAGTTCGCCGTGCGCGGGTCGTTGATGGATATTTTTCCCATGGGTATGGACAACCCAGTGCGCATCGACCTCATGGACGACGAGATAGAATCCTTGCGCATCTTCGATGCGGATTCGCAATTGACCATTGAACGCGTCCCCGCGGTCGAACTGCTGCCCGCCAAGGAATTCGCTTTCGACGATAAGTCCATCAGCCGTTTTCGCAATCGTTGGCACGAGACCTTCAACGTCGACGTACGCCGCTGCAGCATCTATCAAGACGTTTCGAGCGGCATCCCGCCAAGCGGAGTCGAATACTACCTGCCGTTTTTCTTCGACGAAGTTGCTACGCTGTTCGACTACCTGCCCAGCAATACGCTCGTCGTGCAGGCCGGCGCCATCGACGGAGCTGTCCGCCACTTCTGGAGCGACATCGAGGCCCGCCACGAAAGCCTTGGCTATGATGTTGAACGGCCGATACTCGATCCGGGTGAACTGTTCCTAAGCCATGACGAACTGTATGGGCGCCTCAACAACTACCCCCGCGTCATTCTTGGGGACAACTTCAAACACAAGGTCCGCTTTCAGACCAAGCCGCTGCCCGACTTGCAGGCAAACGCACGTCTCAAGAATCCGGCAGAGGCGTTGCTGCGCTTCACTCTCGATCAAGCCGACACGCGCATGCTGTTCACAGCGGAGTCTGCCGGGCGCCGGGAACTGCTTTACGAGTTTTTGATGCGTGCCGGCGTGCGACCAACAGAGTTCGAAGATCTTTCCGGCTTCCTGGCCGGGACCGAGCGTTTCGGCATCACCATCGCACCGCTCGACGAGGGCTTGTGGACCGACGAACTGCTGATCGTCTCGGAAAGCCAGTTGTTTGGGCATCGGCCCGAAGATCCGCAGAAAGTCAGCGGTACGCGGGTCATCGATCCCGATCAGGTCATTCGCAATCTGACGGAGTTGAGTATCGGCGCGCCCGTCGTGCACATCGAGCACGGCATCGGCCGCTATCGAGGCTTGCAAACACTGATCATCGATGACAACGAAAGCGAATTCCTGACATTGGAGTACGCGGATGAAGCCAAGTTGTACGTGCCGGTCACGTCCCTGAACCTGATCACTCGCTATTCGGGCGCCGAAGCCGCGGTGGCGCCGCTACACCGGTTGGGCTCCGATCAATGGGCGAAAGCCAAACGCCGGGCGGCGGAAAAGATCATCGACGTTGCGGCAGAGTTGTTGAATATCTACGCTCGGCGCGCATCGAAAACATCTCATGCGTTCACCTATTCCGCAGCCGAGCTACAACGATTCAACAACCAGTTCCCGTTCGAGGTAACCGAGGATCAACAGCGTGCCATCGAAGCCGTGATCGACGACCTCACATCGGAGAAAGCCACCGACAGGCTCATTTGCGGCGACGTCGGATTCGGCAAGACCGAGGTCGCCATGCGCGCAGCGTTCGTAGCCGTCCAGAGCAACAAGCAGGTTGTCGTGCTGGTACCGACCACGTTGCTCGCTCAACAACACTTCGAGACGTTCCGCGACCGCTTTGCCGATTGGCCGGTGAACATCGAAGTGGTGTCTCGACTGAAGACAGAGACCGAAGTGAGCGGCGCGCGCGAACGTCTGGCGCGCGGCAGTCTCGATATCCTCATCGGCACACACAAGCTGTTGAGCCCCAGCTTCAGTTTCAAAGACCTCGGACTCGTGGTCATCGACGAAGAACACCGTTTCGGCGTGCGGCAAAAAGAACGCCTGCGCTCGCTGCGTGCCGAGGTCGACGTCGTGACGCTCACTGCCACGCCCATTCCCCGCACCCTCAACATGGCCATCAGCGGCATTCGCGACCTGTCGATCATCGCCACGCCGCCTGCTAAGCGCTTGTCGATCAACACGTTCGTACAGCAAAAGCGCAATCACATTATCCGCGAAGCCATCAGCCGCGAACTCATGCGCGGCGGACAAGTTTTCTATCTGCACAATGAAGTGCGGACCATCGAACAGGCGGCGGAAAAGATCGCCGAGATGGTGCCCGAGGCACGCATCGGTATCGGTCACGGACAAATGGCCAAACGCAAACTCGAGCAGGTCATGAGTGACTTCTATCACCGTCAACTCAACGTGTTGGTGTGCACGACCATCATCGAGAACGGTATCGACATCCCCAACGCCAATACGATCGTCATCGAACGAGCGGACAAGTTCGGGCTCGCCCAACTGCACCAGTTGCGCGGCCGCGTCGGACGCTCCCATCGCCAAGCCTACGCTTACCTTTTGACGCCGCACCCCAAAGCCATGACCCGGGACTCGGTGAAGCGGCTCGAAGCCATCGAAGCCGCGAGCGAGCTCGGCGTCGGGTTTACGCTGGCGACGCAAGACCTGGAAATTCGCGGTGCCGGCGAGCTGCTGGGTGACGAGCAGTCCGGTCAGATCGAGTCGGTGGGCTTTTCCCTATACATGGACCTCCTCGACCGGGCCGTAAAGGCCATACAGGACGGTAAGACGCCAAACCTGGATGGGCCGCTGGAGCCCGTGGGGCAGGAAGTGAACCTACACTGTGGTACGTTGATACCTGCGAGTTACCTGTCCGACGTGCACACCCGGTTGATCATGTACAAACGCATTGCCAACGCCAAGACCCAGGATGCGTTGGACATTCTGCGCGTCGAGATGATCGACCGCTTCGGCCTGCTGCCGGTACCGTTGCAGCAATTGTTCCGGGTGACTTCACTGAAGTTGCGCCTCAATCCGCTGGGGATCGTACGATTCGATTTAGGCGCAAACGGCGGCAAAGTCGAGTTCAGCGTCGACACCAACGTCGACCCGATGGCCATCGTCGCCATGGTGCAAAAACAACCCAACACCTACCGTTTGGAAGGTGCCACGAGCCTACGCATCCATCGCCAACTGGCGGAACTGGAAGACCGCTTTGCGTACGCCGATGAACTCATCGAACGTTTCCAACCGCGCAGCGCAAACGCCGACTCGATGGCGGCCAACGCGTGAATCGCCATCGGACCTGGTTGCCCCTTGGATTGACGATGCTGTCGACGGTTGCTCTTTCCAGCAATAGCTGGACCGCGAGCACCGAGATCGACGACTACTTCGCAGAGCGTTGGTACGCCACCGAACTCATCATCTTCCAACGACCCGGAGTACTCGAGTTCAATACCACCGAGAAGCTCTCCCAGCCAACCGGCCGCAGTTTTCCGTATAACCTGCGCAGTTACTTCCACGAGCCATTCGGTTCCGGCTACCGGCTGAACCCGTTGACCATGGCAACCTTGGGCTATGCATGGGCGGCTACGCCTCCGGTCACTATCCCCAGCCTGCCGTCGCCGGAAGTCGAAACGCCAAGGGCCCCGTTGGGCGACCTACCGCCAATGATCCAACCCAGGCTCGAACCGCACCCGTTACTGGACTTTCTGCAGAAAATCAGCGGCTTCGAGAAGGACCTTCTGGAACGAAGCTATCGGTGGCTAGCCGACGATCAATTGCGGCTAGGTGCTGAAGCAGGTGATATCGGGCGCAACTCTGGACTCCGAGTTTTGTGGCACGGCCGCTGGATCCAGCCGGTACCGACGAGAGACACACCGCAACCTTTGCTGATCCAACTCGGTCGAGCTTTCGGCGACACATACCAACTGGAAGGCACGCTCGAGGTGACCATTGGGCGCTATTTGCACTTCCATCCCCGGCTTTGGTACCAAGAACCCGGCCTCGGTCTCGCACCCGTAGCCGTCTGGGGCGATGCACAGGGCAACGGTCCGCAAGCGCCGCACGGCACGACCGATTGGCAGCCTCCAACGAACCTCATGACCCGATATATGGTGTTGGACGAGAGCCGGACCATGCGCAGCGAACAGCTGCACTATCTCGATCATCCGAAACTGGGGATCGTCGTGCGCATCGACCCCGTCGAACCGCCCGCGGATGTGCAGGACGCTTTCGCCGCCCTCCAAGCGTTTCGCGAGGCCTCAGCTCAGCTCGAAGAACCCGACCAATAACCGATCTGCGTCCGCCACCCCTCGATCACGTGCAGCATTGAGCGCAGCACGATCGATGGAGCCGCGATCCGATCCACGTCCGGCGGCCGGATTGACCACGATGCAAAGGCTCGCGTATGGCAAAGCCAGTTCCCGGGCCAATCCCGCTTCCGGCATGGCGGTCATGCCGACGAGGGTACAGCCATCGCGATCCATTCGATCGATCTCGGCCACCGTCTCCAGCCGAGGACCTTGCGTACAGCCATAGACGCCGCCGACGACGAGATCAATGCCTTTCGCAGCCGCCGCGGCAACCAATGCGCGTTGCAAAGCGCGGTCGAACGGAATGGAAAAGTCGACGTGCAACGTCTCATCATCCGTGTACGAATGCGGCCGTCCCCATGTGTAGTCGATGATCTGCTCGGGCAACACCAGCGCGCTTGTCGCGAGCGTCGAGTCGATTGCGCCAACCGTATGCGTGGCGACGATTTGGCTCGCACCGAGTTCCTTCAACAACCATAAGTTGGCGCGGTAGTTCACCTCATGAGGTGCAACGTCGTGCGGTCGTCCGTGCCGCGCAAGGGCAACGACCTCATGGCCTTCGATCGAGCCAACCAGCGGCGGGCTGTGCACGGGTCCAAACGGCGTATCGAGGCCGCGTTCGTCGTTTTCGAGCACAGCGAGCGACGGCAACCCTCCGGACCCGACCAGGACCCCGGTGCAGCTCACGCTGGGTCTTCCAAGGCCGGCGGTAGCGCGTAGATAGCCGGTAGGTTGCGCCAATAGCCGTGGTAGTCCATGCCGCATCCGAATAGATAGCGGTCGGGGCATTGCAAGGCGATGAAGTCGACGTCGACCGTCTTGTTAGCGTCGACGTCCTTACGCACCAAGACCGTCGACCATACTCGCTCGGCACCAACTGATGCCCAATCGCACAGTGCTTGTAACGTGCGACCTTCGTCGAGCACGTCATCGACGATGAGCAGGTGTCGTCCGGCAACCGGCTCATTCGGTTTGACCAGCCATTCGAGACGGCCGCCCCGCGTCGAGTCCCGGTACCGGGCAACGTGTACGTAGCTTAGTTGCAACGGAAAGTGCAGACGCCGCATCAGCCATCCACAGTACGGTAGTCCACCGTTCATCACGCACAACACCAAGGGATCGAGGTGCTTGAGTGCCTGCGTGATCGACACAGAGACCTGATCGATCGCACGGGTGACGTCCGGCGCACTGACCACCAGGTCGGCACGGCGGCGGGCGTCGAGTACTTCCGGTGGGACGTCGCTCAAGGCTGTGTTACGCCGCTCAAGGCTGTTATCAAGACGCTCAAGGCTGTTATTAAGCAGCTCAAGGCTGTTATTAAGCAGCTCATGGCTGTTCCGCGGCTTCCGGGGCAACCAGCAACGTTTGGGTCGGGAACGCGATCTCGGCGCCGTGCGCGGCGATGACATCGGCGATCTTGAACAACACGTCTTGTTTGATGGCGTGGAATTCGGCCCAAGCCGTGGTCTTGGTGAAGGTGTAGATGAAGAAATCCAGGGACGATGCCCCGAACGTCACGAAGTTGACCATCAGTGTGCGCGACTGATCGATAGCGGGATGTTCTTTCAACATCGTTTCGACATCGGCCACGATCTGCGGCAAAACGTCGATATCGTCGTAGCGCACGCCGATGGTCTCGTTGATGCGCCGGTTCAACATCCGTGATGGATTTTCCACGGTGAGAGTGGTGAACAACGAGTTAGGCACGTACAACGGTCGCTGGTCGAAGGTTCTGATACGCGTC
>CBDTZM010000072.1:0-7251 GCA_965364915.1 uncultured Pseudomonadales bacterium
AAGGCTCTTTATTAGAAGAAGCTGAAGGCTCTTTATTAGAAGAAGCTGAAGGCTCCGACGATCTGCCGGCTGCGCTAGAAACGGCCCTGGCCGAGGCGGAAGGTCTCAAAGACGCGGCGCTGCGTGCGCAGGCCGAGGTGGAGAACATCCGCCGGCGTGCGGCGCGAGACGTAGAAAATGCCCACAAATTCGCCCTCGAGCGGTTTACGGCAAATTTGCTGCCGGTCTTGGATAGCTTGGAAAAAGCGGTCGAGAGCGCGGCGTCGGCCGAGGACGCGAGCACCGTTGGTCAAGGCGTGGATCTATCGCTGAAGCTATTCGTGACGACGCTCGCGAATAGCGGCGTCGAGCAGATAGACCCCCACGGCGAGCCGTTCAATCCGGAACACCACGAAGCCATTGCGATGGTCGAAAATCCGGACGCGGAGCCGAATTCCGTCATGGAGGTCATCCAGAAAGGTTACGTCTTGAACGGGCGGTTGGTGCGGGCAGCCAAAGTGATTGTGGTCAAGGCGCCTATCGATGGCCCGGAAGATGGCCCAGAAACAGGTGCAGAAGAGGCATTGAAAAGCGGCGACTAACCCCAATCTTAGTAGAGGTTAGCGGACTTCATTTGGAGATATAGGACAATGGGAAAGATCATCGGTATCGACTTGGGCACCACAAACTCTTGTGTGGCGGTGCTCGATGGGGGTGATGCCAAAGTCATCGAAAATTCCGAAGGAGATCGAACGACCCCCTCGATCGTTGCGTATACCGACGAGGGCGAGATTCTCGTTGGCCAAAACGCCAAACGCCAGGCGGTCACGAACCCGAGCAACACGCTGTTCGCGGTGAAGCGTCTCATCGGGCGCAAGTTCGCCGACGACGTCGTACAGAAGGACATCAAGATGGTGCCTTACACGATTGCCGCGGCGAATAACGGCGATGCTTGGATTGACGTCAAGGGCGAGAAACTCGCGCCGCCGCAGATCTCGGCCGAAGTGCTGAAAAAGATGAAAAAGACCGCCGAGGAATACCTCGGCGAAGCTGTTACCGAGGCGGTGATCACCGTACCGGCCTATTTCAACGATTCACAACGCCAAGCAACGAAAGATGCGGGCCGCATTGCTGGCTTGGAAGTGAAGCGCATCATCAACGAACCGACTGCCGCAGCACTCGCCTATGGTCTCGACAAGAAGCGCGGCGACGCCAAGATTGCCGTATACGACCTGGGCGGTGGCACCTTCGACGTCTCGATCATCGAGATCGCCGAGATCGACGGCGAACATCAATTCGAGGTGCTTTCGACCAACGGCGACACGTTTCTCGGTGGCGAAGACTTCGATCTCAAGGTCATCGACTACATGGCCGATGAATTCAAGAAAGACAATGGCCTCGACCTCCACAACGATCCATTGGCGCTGCAACGCCTCAAAGAAGCTGCTGAAAAAGCCAAGATTGAACTGTCGAACAGCCAGCAAACGGAAATCAACCTGCCGTACGTCACGGCTGACCAAACTGGGCCAAAGCACCTAGTGATGAAGCTCACTCGCGCAAAGCTCGAGTCGCTGGTTGAAGAGCTTGTCGAACGTACCATTGGACCATGCCGTACCGCCTTGCAAGATGCCGGTTTGAGCGTCGGAGACATCGACGATGTGATCTTGGTCGGCGGTCAGACGCGTATGCCCCTGGTGCAAGAAAAGGTCAACGGGTTCTTCGGCAAGGAAGCGCGCAAGGACGTCAATGCGGATGAAGCCGTCGCCATCGGCGCCGCCATTCAAGCCGCAGTGTTGTCCGGCGACGTCAAAGACGTGTTGCTTTTGGACGTGACACCGCTGTCGCTCGGTATCGAGACCTTGGGTCAGATCATGAGTATTTTGATCGAGAAAAACACCACGATCCCGACCAAGAAACAGCAAACGTTTTCGACCGCCGACGACAACCAAACGGCCGTGACCATTCACGTGTTGCAAGGCGAGCGTAAACAGGCCGTAGGCAACAAGTCGCTCGGCCGTTTCGATCTAGCCAATATCCCACCGGCACCGCGTGGCCTGCCGCAGATCGAGGTGAGCTTTGATCTCGATGCCAACGGTATTCTGAACGTGTCTGCCAAAGACAAGGCAACCGGCAAGGAGCAGTCGATTGTCATCAAGGCGTCGAGCGGGTTATCGGACGACGAGATCGATCAGATGGTCCGTGATGCGGAAGCTCACGCTGCAGAGGACGAAAAGTTTGCGGAGATGGTCAGCCTGCGTAACCAGGCCGACGGTTTGGTGCACGCGGCTCGCAAGACGGTAACCGAAGCGGGCGAGAAGGCCTCCGACGAGGAGAAGGCAGCGATAGAGGAGGCTGCAACCGCCTTGGAAGAGGCCATCAAAGGCGACGACAAGGCCGACATCGAGGCGAAGATGCAAGCCTTGTCGGAAGTGTCGGCAAATCTTGCTCAGAAGCTGTATGCCGAAGCAGAGGCCTCACAAGACGCCCAAGGTGCGAACGCAGAAGGCGACGCCGGAGACAACGACGCCGGTGATACGGTCGACGCCGAGTTCGAAGAAGTAAAAGACGACGACAAATAATCGTCGGCTTGCGGCGTAGTTTGGGAGATTCATGGCAAAACGCGATTACTACGAGGTCCTAGGGCTCAACCGAGGAGCGTCTGAGGACGAGATCAAAAAGGCCTATCGGCGTCTTGCCATGAAACATCATCCGGATCGCAATCCGGACGATTTGAGCTCGGAAGAGAAGTTCAAGGAAGCGTCTGAAGCCTACGAGATACTGGCGAACGATGAGAAACGCGAGGCGTACGATCGTTTTGGTCACGCCGGCGTAGATGCCAATGCCGGTGGCATGGGCGGCGGCTTCGACGGCAGCTTCAGCGACATCTTCAGCGATGTCTTTGGCGACATCTTCGGTGGTGCCCGGTCCGGGCGTAGCAGCGTGCAACGTGGCGCCGATCTGCGCTATTCGCTGGACCTGCAGCTCGAGCAAGCGGTCAGCGGCGACAGCGTGGAAGTTGGCATTCCGGTGCTCGCGGCTTGCGAGGACTGCGACGGAAGCGGCGCGAAACCGGGCACGAGTCCAACCACCTGCCCCGACTGTGGCGGTAGTGGCCAAATTCGGGTAGCTCAAGGATTTTTTTCCCTGCAACAAACCTGTCCCCGTTGTCGGGGTGCGGGCAAGGTCATCACCGACCCTTGCCGCACGTGCGGTGGCGGCGGTCGTGTCGAGAAGCGCAAAACGCTGTCGGTAAAGATTCCTGCCGGAGTCGACACCGGCGATCGCATTCGCTTGGCGGGAGAAGGCGAAGCGGGCCTTCACGGCGGCCCTCCCGGCGATCTCTACGTGCAGATCGAGGTGCGCGAACATTCCATTTTTCAGCGCGAAGGCAAGCACCTGTACTGTGACGCTCCTATCTCCTTCGCCGATGCGGCACTCGGCGGAGAGCTGGAAGTGCCGACATTGGATGGTCGGGTGAAGTTGAAGATTCCGCCCGAAACCCAGACCGGCAAGATGTTCCGGCTGCGCGGCAAGGGTGTGACGCCCGTACGGGGCGGCAGCATTGGCGATTTGTTGTGCAGGGTGTTGGTCGAGACGCCGGTTAAGCTCGACGATGCACAAAAAGAGCTGCTCCGGGAATTCAAGAAATCGCTCGAAGCCAGCGGTGGTAAGCACTCACCGAAAGAAAGTCGCTGGTTCAAAGGCGTCAAGAATTTCTTCGATTCTTTGAAGCCTTAACAAGAACACCTTTGTTGTTGCCCAGCTTCGGGGTTATCTTGCGGCGCTAGCGGGCTACATCTTGACGTTCGAGCGATAGGGGAAAGCAATGCGGCGAGTCGCAGTCACAGGCGCGGCGGGACGTATGGGGCGCACGCTCATTCAAGCCATACACGAGACCGATCGGATGACGTTGGGGGCGGCTTTCGAGCGCCCTGACATTAGCTTGATCGGCAGCGATGCCGGCGAACTCGCCGGTGTGGGTAAGCTCGGCGTGGTGGTGGCGGGAAATCTCGAAACCCAACTCGATGCTTTCGACGTACTTGTCGACTTCAGCGTTCCCGAAGCCACCCTGCAGTCGGTTGCACTCTGCCGAGGCGCGGGCAAACAACTCGTCATCGGCACGACGGGTTTCGAAGAAGACGGTTTGCAGGCCATACGCAGCGCCGCCAGTGATGTGGCGATCTTGATGGCGCCCAACATGAGCGTCGGCGTCAACGTGGTTTTTCGGTTGATCGAGCAAGCGGCACTTGCACTCGGCGACGATGTCGATATCGAGATCATCGAGGCACACCATCGCCACAAGGTCGACGCGCCATCAGGCACTGCGGTGCGTATGGGCGAGATCGTGGCACGAGCACTAGAGCGAAATCTGGCCGACGTGGCCGTGTATGGGCGCGAAGGCATCACCGGTGCGCGCGACCGCCGTACCATCGGCTTCGAGACGATCAGGGCAGGCGACATCGTTGGCGAGCACACCGTGATGTTTGCGGGAAGCGGCGAGCGTATCGAGATCACCCACCGTGCCCAGAGTCGCATGAACTTTGCCCAAGGCGCACTGCGCGCGGTGCAGTATTTGGCCGACAAGCCCAACGGTCTCTTCGACATGCAAGATCTTCTGGGATTTCGTGACAACTCCTAGACCACTCGGCTAACATACCGGCCCCAATGGCGAGGCTGAAACGCTCTCTCTTCCTTCGGAGTCTCTTCCGAAACGCGGAGCAAGTTCGGTCTCGCCTTTTTGCAACGTCACGACTCAAGACGTAGACCGATTTGGGATTCAGGGGTTCTTACATTTGATACCGGCTTTACTCGCGCTAGAGGACGGTAGTGTTTTTCGCGGCCAGTCGATTGGCGCCCCGGGCGCGTCCGTTGGTGAAGTGGTTTTCAACACCGCCATGACCGGCTATCAAGAGATACTGACCGACCCTTCCTACGCGCAGCAGATCGTCACGCTCACCTATCCGCAGATCGGCAACACCGGCGTGAATGCAGAGGACGTGGAGTCAGACAAGGTATGGCCTGCCGGCTTGGTCATTCGTCAGACGCCGCGTCGCGCCAGTAGCTGGCGCCAGCAGCGAACGCTGCAGGAGTACCTGGTCGCTGAAGGGGTCGTGGCAATCGCAGACGTGGACACGCGACGTCTCACAAGACTGATTCGAGCCAAGGGCGCGCTCAGCGGTTGCATCCAAACCGCGCCCGATGCAAGGGCGGCCGTCGACGCCGACGACGCTGTCCGGCAAGCGCGAGGCTTTCCCGGGTTGAAGGGTATGGATTTGGCCAAGCAGGTCACGCGATCCGAGCCCGGCAAATGGGAGCAAACCGCCTGGGACTTGCAAGCGGGGTATGGGAAGAGCGGTGCCTCGCGGTTTCACGTGGTGGCGTACGACTTCGGCGTCAAACGCAACATTCTGCGACTGTTGGCCGACCGCGGCTGCCAGGTGACGGTGGTGCCTGCCACGACAACGGCAGAAGACGCGCTCGCGTACCAACCGGACGGTGTATTCCTGTCCAATGGGCCGGGCGATCCTGAGCCTTGTGACTATGCGATAGAGGCGATAAGGCAATTGTTGGCGACCGAACTGCCGATCTTCGGCATCTGCCTCGGCCACCAGTTGCTGGCGCTCGCCAGCGGTGCTAAAACCGTCAAAATGCCCCATGGTCATCATGGCGCCAATCATCCGGTGCAAGATCTGGACACCTTGCAGGTCGTCATCACCAGCCAAAATCACGGCTTTGCGGTCGACGCAGCGAGCCTGCCGAACTGCTTGCAAGCAACCCACCTATCCTTGTTCGACGGAACGCTACAAGGTATTCGTCGAACCGACCGGCCAGCCTTCGGGTTTCAAGGCCATCCGGAAGCGAGCCCCGGACCTCAGGATTGCGCCTATCTTTTCGATCAGTTCATCGCGCTGATGGAGTCGCGACGTGCCTAGACGTACCGATCTTCATTCAGTCATGATTCTGGGTGCGGGGCCCATAGTGATCGGCCAAGCGTGCGAATTCGACTACTCCGGTGCACAGGCCTGCAAGGCGCTGAGAGATGAAGGCTTTCGCGTCGTCTTGGTGAACTCGAATCCTGCGACCATCATGACCGACCCGTCGATGGCGGACGCAACCTACATCGAACCCGTCGAATGGTCGACGGTTGCCAAGGTAATCGAAAAGGAACGCCCCGACGCCCTGTTAGCGACCATGGGCGGGCAGACGGCCCTCAATTGCGCCCTAGACCTCGTGCGCGAAGGCGTGCTCGAGCGTTTTGCCGTAGAGCTGATTGGTGCGAGTCAGGACGCCATCGATAAGGCCGAGGATCGCGAGCGGTTCGGCCGGGCCATGCAGCGTATCGGGCTCGAGACGCCGCGCTCTGCGATCGCCCACAGCCTCGAAGAGGCGTTGCAGGTACAAAGTCAGCTGGGCTTCCCGTGTGTCATCCGTCCGTCGTTCACGTTGGGTGGTAGCGGTGGGGGCATTGCCTACAACGCCGAAGAATTCATCGAAATCTGTACTCGGGGCCTGGACCTGTCGCCGACCACCGAGCTGCTCATCGATGAATCTCTGCTGGGTTGGAAAGAGTTCGAGATGGAGGTGGTACGGGATCGCAGCGACAACTGCATCATCGTCTGCTCGATAGAGAACCTCGATCCGATGGGCGTACACACCGGCGACAGCATCACGGTTGCCCCGGCACAGACGTTGACGGATAAGGAATATCAGCTGCTGCGCAACGCCTCGATTGCGGTGTTGCGCGAGATCGGCGTCGACACCGGCGGCTCGAACGTACAGTTCGCGATTGACCCCGTCGATGGTCGTATGGTCGTGATCGAGATGAATCCGCGGGTTTCTCGTTCTTCGGCGCTGGCGTCGAAAGCCACCGGCTTTCCCATCGCCAAGATTGCGGCAAAGTTGGCGGTAGGTTATACGCTCGACGAGCTAGAGAACGACATTACCGGTGGCGCCACACCTGCGTCTTTCGAGCCGAGCATCGACTACGTAGTGACCAAAGTGCCGCGCTTTACGTTCGAAAAATTCCCCCAGGCAGATCCACGGCTCACGACCCAGATGAAGTCGGTCGGAGAGGTCATGGCAATGGGGCGCTCCTTCCAGGAGTCGTTGCAGAAAGCCTTGAGGGGATTGGAGACCGGTAAGAGCGGGCTCGACCCGATACTCGAACTCGAAGACAACGACGAGATGCGTTCGACGCTGAATCGCGAGTTGAAAGTTCCCGGCGCCGAGCGTCTTTGGTACGTGGCGGATGCGTTCCGTGCCGGCTGGTCG
>CBDTZM010000073.1:0-7242 GCA_965364915.1 uncultured Pseudomonadales bacterium
TGGCATGCTGCAGAGACACGAGCTGCTGGTCCAAGAGCGCCCGCAGGCGGGTCAACTCATCCGGCTCACAGAGGTCTTCGGCGACGACGATCTCGTCGAATTGTTCGGCGTAGGCCTGGTAGTTGACGTCGACCCGAATCCTTCCGGAATCGTCTGGCATCTGGATCGGCGCTTCGTCCGGGTCGGCTTCCGCGCCCAGATCGTCCATGTCGAGATCCGCGTCCATCTCCATCATCGCGGTTTCGCCGTCGGCGGACTCGTCGGTCAGCCCGTCTTCGTCAAGCACTACGTCTTCCGGATTGAGGTCGGAATCGCTCTCTGCCTCTTCGTCGACCGCCTCCGTGTCGTCGGTGTTGTCGTTCTCATCCGGCGGTTGGTCCAGCTCTGCGGCAAACCCTAAATCGGCAATAATTTCGCGGCAAACGTTGGCGAACTGCTGCTGGTCGAGCAGGCAGTCTTTAAGATGATCGATGTCTTGGCCTGCGTGCTCTTCCACATAGTCGCGCCAAAACTGCACGACGTTCTCAGCCGATGGCGGCAACTCGCGGCCCGTCAGCCGTTGTCTGACAAGCAACCCAACGGCGACCGATAGCGGCGCTTCAGACTCGTCGACGATCGTGTCGAAAGCAGACTGTTGGCATTGAACTTCCAACGATGCATCGAGGTTCTGCGCAACACCTTCCATGCGCAGACTGCCGATGGACGCGATGCGGGCGTCCTCGATCCACTGGAACATTTCCTGAGCCGGTCCGCTCCGAGGGGCGTAGCGGGTGTGCACGCGGTCGTCGTGGTACTTGAGCCTGAGTGCTAGCTCATCGCCCATGCCGCGCACGGCGTTGATTTCATTTTGATCGGATCCGATCGCGGGTAGCGGCACCCGCACTTTGTTACCGCGAGCTGACGGCACGCCCTGTCCAAACGTGACCTCCAGTTCATCGTTCTCGGATATCGCCCGTATGGTTGCGGTGGTGGCACGCTTGAACGGCTCGAGCGGATGTTCTTCGTCGATCATCGCAGCGGGATGCCCCTCTGGCGCTCAGGAGTACCGTTCACGCGCTTTGCAGGGTGATCCCCGCCGTCGCATCACCCAGGTCATCACCCATGCAGCGCTGGTAATACTCCGCGACGATGGGTCGTTCGAGTTCATCGCATTTGTTCAAGAACGTCACCCGAAAGGCAAAGCCCATGTCACCGAAAATCTCGGTGTTCTGCGCCCAGGTCAATACGGTGCGCGGCGACATGACGACCGAAACGTCTCCATTGACGAAGCCTTTGCGCGTGAGATCGGCGACCGCCACCATGTTCGAGACGGTGCGGCGACCGGCGTCGGTCTTCGCATAACTCTTGGCCTTGCCAAGCACAATGTTGGCCTCGGCGTCGTGCTCGAGCCAGTTGAGCGTCGTGACGATACTCCAGCGATCCATCTGGCCTTGGTTGATTTGCTGGGTACCGTGGTAGAGGCCGGTCGTATCGCCAAGCCCCACCGTGTTGGTCGTCGAAAACAGACGAAAGTAGGGGTGCGGCGAAATGACCTTGTTCTGGTCGAGCAGAGTCAACTTGCCTTCCACCTCGAGCACCCGTTGAATCACGAACATCACGTCCGGTCGCCCCGCATCATACTCATCGAAACAAAGTGCGACGGGGTGCTGCAAGGCCCAAGGCAGAATGCCTTCTTTGAAATCAGTGATCTGCTTGCCGTCCTTGATGACGATGGCATCTTTGCCGATTAGGTCGATACGGCTGATGTGGCTGTCGAGATTGATCCGCACACACGGCCAGTTGAGGCGCGCGGCTATTTGCTCGACATGCGTAGACTTGCCCGTACCGTGATAGCCCTGGATCATCACCCGTCGGTTGTGCGTGAACCCCGCCAGAATGGCAAGCGTGGTGTCACCGTCGAAAAGGTAATCTTCGTCGATAACAGGCACATAATCATTGCGCGCGCTAAATGCGGGCACCTCGAGATCTTGATCGATGCCAAAGGCTTCCCGCACACTCACCGTCGTATCCGGTGCTAGGTCCGCGGGCAAGCCGGAATCCAGAATGGTCACTGCCACCCCCAACTTCGGGCAAAGCGGGCTATTGTAAGGAACCTCCAACCAAAGAGCGACAAAGGCCTACCGACCGAGACCGTTTGGCGATCTTCCCTCCCGACAACGGATCGGTTACAACGTTACCCAACGAGGGTGAGGCGTTGAGTATCGTCGAGCTAGGTGCAAGCAGCCCACCCGTATCAAGTAACGCGTCGAGACCTTTTCTAGGGAGGGAAGTATGCAAACGCTGGGAGATTTAACGCGCGTACACGCGAACGAGCGGCCGGAACAGACCGCCATGGTGTATGTCAACGACGGGCGCAGCTGGACCTTTGCCGCCATGGATACGGAGGCCAACCGGGTGGCCCAGGCACTGCTCGCGGAGGGCATCGAACCCCAAGACCGCATCGCCTACCTCGACAAGAATACGCCCGAGTATTTCCTGTACCTGTTCGGCGGCGCCAAGATCAACGCCGTGTCGGTCGCCGTGAACTGGCGGCTCGCGCCGCCCGAGATGGAATACATCCTCAACAACAGCGAGGCCGGGATCTTGCTCGTCGGCGAGGAATTTCTCGAGGTCCTCGGCAAGATGACGCTAACCCACATCACCAAGATCATCGTGCTCGGCAACCCCGGGGACTCCGGACATCAAACCTACGATCAGTGGTTGGTGGGACACTCGGATGATGATCCCAATCTGCCTGTGGGCGGGGCAGACACCTGCTACCAGCTGTATACGTCGGGTACGACCGGGCTACCCAAAGGCGTGGAGCTCACCCACGCCAACTTTCTACACTGTCTCAATACCAGCCTCGATGCCCTTGAGATGGACGAATCCACCGTCAACCTCGTGTGTATGCCCCTGTTTCACATATCCGGAAGCGGGTGGGGCGTCATCGGGCTTTTCAACGGCGCGCAAACCATCTTGTTGCGCGACGTCGACCTGCCGCAAATCCTGTCCGTGTTGCCTGAATACAAAGTCACCCATACGATCTTCGTGCCTGCGGTGCTGCAATTTCTGCTGTCGATGCCGGAGACCCGCAAGGTCGACTACTCCTCGCTGCACTCGATTACCTATGGTGCTTCGCCGATCACCGAAAGTGTGCTCGTCGACGCCATGCAAACCTTTGGCTGCAAGTTCTTTCAAGCCTACGGATTGACCGAGACGACCGGCGCGATCACGGTACTGCATCACGAGGATCACGACCCCGGCGGACCGCGGGCGAATCTGCTGCGTTCCTGCGGCAAAGCCATCAAGCACCACGAGATCAAAATCGTCGATCCCGAATCCTTGGCCGATCTCGCCGATGGCGAGGTTGGCGAAATCTGGGTGAAAGGGCCGCAAAACATGCGCGGCTACTGGAAAAATCCGGAAGCCACCGCGAGCTCCTTCGAAGGCGAGTGGTTCCGAACCGGCGACGCCGGCTACATGCACGACGGATATCTGTTCATTCACGACCGCGTCAAGGACATGATCATTTCCGGCGGCGAGAACATCTATCCGGCCGAGATCGAAAACGTCTTGATGAAGCACGCAGGCATCACCGACGCCGCGGTGATCGGGGTGCCGAGCGAGCGTTGGGGTGAAACCGTGAAGGCCATCATCACCCGCAGCGATGAGAACCTCAACGAGCAGGAGGTGATGGAGTTTTGCCGCACCCAACTCGCGGGCTACAAATGTCCTACGTCGGTCGACTGGATCGACGAGCTGCCACGTAATCCGTCCGGGAAAATACTGAAGGTCGAACTGCGCAAACCTTTTTGGGAAGGCAAGGAGAGGCTTGTGTCATGACCGGTAACACCGGCAAAACGACAGAGAGCATCGGTTGGATACTCTTCATCGGCGGCTTGAGTGTGCTCACCGGATACGCCGTCTATGAGTTCGTCATGAACACGCAACCAACGCTCATCAAATTCGCCACCGCCGCGGTCGCCGCCGGTCTGGTGGCGTTGTTCGTCGCGGTTCTACGGCAACGCTTGAAGGCCAGCAAGACCGATAAATACAAAGACGTGGAGAATTAGCCGATGATGCTCGTGACGACCGAAACCATCAGCGGCATGCGCATCACCAAGACCTTGGGTCTGGTGCGTGGCAGTTCCATCCGCGCACGTCACATCGGGCGCGACATCATGGCCGGACTGCGCAATATCGTCGGCGGCGAGATCCTCGAGTATGCCAAGCTCATCGGTGAGTCCCGCGAGCAGGCGCTCGACCGGATGACGGCCGAAGCCGAGTCTCTCGGCGCCAATGCGGTGGTTTGTGTGCGATTGACGACATCGGTACTCATGGGCGGCGCAGCGGAGTTGTTGGCCGTCGGCACCGCTGTGATCGTCGAGGGCGATCCGTAAAGGCGCTAAAGAGACCAATGATTAGCGAAATTCACTAGGTTGAATTTCAAAAAAACCCGCAAACCCCAAACCTTCTGGGCTTCCAGCACGACTAATAGTTGGCACGGATCGTGTAATCCGTGCTGCACCGATGTTGTTTATCTGGAATCTCTGTTGATCAAACTGTTCGCACAACACCGAGTCGCAGCCAACCTGCTGATGATCATGATGGTGCTTGCCGGTGTCTGGGCCATTCGCGTGATGCCGACCCAACTCGATCCGCCCATGTCGATCCCTCAGGTGTACGTACAGGTGGAATGGCGCGGCGCCAGCGCGGAAGACGTCGAGGCGCTGGTCACCACGCCGATCGAGCAACAGCTACGTACGATGAACGACCTGAACGAGCTGAGTTCGCGTACCAGCAACGGCTTTACCCAGATCACGGTGCAGTTCAACTACGGCACCGACATGATGTCCGGGCTCGATCAAGTGAAGCAGTTCGTCGCCAACGTCCGCAACCTTCCAGCCAACATCGAACCTCCAAAGATCAGCCGCTTCTTCGATACCGAACCCATCTCTACGTTGTCCGTCACGAGCGACGGCGCGCTGGGCGAGTTGATTCCGATCGTGCGCGGCTTCGAAAAGGAGCTATTGGCCCGCGGCGTGGAGGGGGTGCGTTACGGCGGCCTGCCTCGCGAGGAAATCGCCTTGCTGATCGGCGGCAAGCGCTTGCACGAACTGGGCATGACGCTCGATGAATTGGCCGCCGAGGTCGCCCGGGTCAGCCAGAATGTACCCGCCGGATCCGTCGGCAGTGGGCAAGGGTCCAGGCAACTGCGCAGCCTCGATCAGCGCCGTGATCCGCTGAGCTTCGAACAACTGCACATCGAATCGAATAACCAACTCACGCGCTTGCGCGACCTGGCCCAAGTGGTACGCCGCCCGCAACGCGGTCAGCCGATCGTCACCAACGACGGCCGGCCAGCGATACAGATGTCTTTGTGGCGCGCCACCGGTTCTGACGCCTATCTCGCCGACCAGATTGTCGACCAATGGCTCGAGGACGTACGGCCCACGCTGCCGCGCGGGGTCGAGGTCGCCATTTTGGCCGACGTGTGGGACCTGCTGGGCGCGCAACTCGGCATGATCATCAAGAACGGCCTTTCCGGATTGCTGCTCGTCCTCCTCATTCTGTACCTGTTCTTGAACATTCGGGTCGGCTGGTGGGTTGCGGTCGGCATCCCGGTAAGCTTCATGCTGGCGCTCGCATTTTTTCACCTCATCTTCGGTTTCGGCATCAGCATCATCGCGCTCATAGGGCTCGTCATGGCCTTGGGCATCGTGGTCGACGATGCGATCGTCGTGGGCGAGGACGTCGTCACGCATTTCGATCAAGGCAAATCGCCGGCAGAAGCCGCCGTTGATGGCGCCAAGCGCATGTGGGTGCCCGTCGTCACGTCGTCGATGACCACCATGGCCGCGTTCATTCCGTTATTGATGTTCGGCGGGATGATGGGCGACGCGATACTCGCCCTGCCAGCCATTTTACTCTGTGTGATATTGGCCTCGTTGATCGAGTGCTTCTGGGTCCTGCCAGGGCATCTTCGGGCGAGCCTCGCCCACGCGCGCGCACCCGACGTCGCTCACTGGCGATCGCGCTTCGAAGCCGGATTCTTCAGATTTCGCGATCAGCGGTTCCTGCCCTTCGTACACCGCGCCCTGGACTATCCCGGCGCTACCCTTTGCGCGGCCATCGGCGGCATCGTCGTCGCGATTAGTCTGATCGCATCGCAACACGTCCCGTTCAACATGGTGACCGGGTTTTCGATCGAGACGTTGGAAGCCAACGTCGAGTTCAACGGCTCGGCGACAGGCGCGGACAAAGCCGCGTTTATCGCGCATCTGGAAACCACGCTCGAGAGCGTCGACGAGACGCACAATCGAGAGAACCTGCTCGGCTGGTTGACGCGCATGAACATTGCGGAATTCGACGACGATCAGCGTACCGGCGAGCAGTACGCCTCCATCGGGGCAACGTATGCCTATGAGGAAACTCGCACGGTTACCCCCGACGATTTCGCGAGCCAATGGCGCGAGTTGATCGTCCGCCCCCCGTACGTCGAGAAACTGTTGGTTGGTGTGGACGGCGGGCAAAACAACGGCATGCCCGACGTGACGGTGGTGCTAAGCGGCACCAACCTCGACAAGTTGAAGCAAGGCGCAGAGGAGCTGTCTGCGCTGCTGGCCGCATACCCGGGCGTTTCGAACGTCACCGACAACCTGCCCTACGGCAAAGAGCAGATCATCTTCGAGATCACCCCGCGGGGCCGAGCGCTGGGACTCACGCCCGACACCATCGGCCGGCAACTGCGCGCCGCCTACAGCGGTTCTCGCGTGCAGATACTCAACGAGAATGACTCCGAACTCGAGGTCAGGGTGATGCTTCCAGACGCGGAGCGCGATGACCTTGGACGCTTGCAACAGTTTCCGATCAAGACCGCGAGTGGCGAGTTCGTTCCGCTCGCCAACGTGGCCGTGCTCTATAATCGCCGCGGCATCGACGTAATTCAGCATCACAACACCAAGCTTGCGGTGCGCGTTAGCGCCGACGTGGACGCCGACGTCAACAATGCCATGTCGATCATCGAGGATATTCGCGAAAATCAACTCGACCCCATCTTGGATCAATACGATCTGCAATTTGGTCTGGGCGGCAAGTCGCAACAAGACATGGTGATCATCAATACCATGGCACTCGGCGGCATGCTCACCTTGATTCTGATCTACTTGATTCTCGCGTGGGTATTCGCTTCGTACCTATGGCCGCTCGCCATCATGATGGCGATCCCCTTCGGACTCACAGGCGCCGTCGTCGGTCATT
>CBDTZM010000074.1:0-7230 GCA_965364915.1 uncultured Pseudomonadales bacterium
AACTTGCCTTCGGCGATGGCGTCCTTACACGCTTGCCACAACGACACGGAGCTTTCGCGCGCCTCCGCTCGTATGGCTTCGACAGTCTTACCGCCAATGCCCCGCGTCGGGGTGTTCACAACACGCTCGAATGCCGGATCGGAATGCCGGTCGTAAACCAGGCGCATGTACGAGAGCGCGTTCTTGATTTCCACGCGCTCAAAGAACCGCACACCGCCATATATTCGATACGGAATATCTGCGCGTAACAACGCTTCTTCCAATACCCGCGACTGCGCGTTGGACCGATACAGTATTGCCACGTCGTCCGGACGTTTACCGTCATCGATTGCGGCTTGGGTGCGTTCGCTGATGAACCGGGCCTCATCCAGGTCGTTGTAGGCCGAGTACAGCTTGATCAACTCACCGGCCTCACCGTCCGTCCAGAGCTCCTTGCCCAACCGATCGGCGTTGTGGCTGATGAGTTCGTTGGCAGCGCTCAGGATGTTGCCCGTCGATCGGTAGTTTTGTTCCAGCCGAACAGTCTCTACGTTGGCGAAGTCCTGGCTGTACTGGTGGATATTCTCGATGCGGGCCCCGCGCCAGCCGTAGATCGATTGATCGTCATCGCCGACCACCATGACGCTTGCGGTGCGACCGGCCAACACGCGAAGCCAGGCATATTGGATCGTGTTGGTGTCCTGGAACTCGTCCACCAACATGTGTTGGAAGCGTTGCTGGTAGTGGCCTAACAAGTCGCTTCGATCAAGCCACAACTCATGACTGCGCAGCAGCAGCTCCGCGAAGTCCACCAATCCGCCCTGCTGGCAAAGCTCCTCGTAGTTTTCATAGATTCGCTTGTGGGTAATCTGAAAAAGATCGTCTCCAGCGACGACGTCTTTGGCGCGGCGGCCTTCGTCCTTGTGGCCATTGATGAACCAGACGGCTTGCCGCGCCGGCCACTTCTGTTCGTCGACATCCAGTGCGCGCATGACCCTTTTTACGAGCCGCAACTGGTCGTCCGCATCCAAGATCTGGAAATTCTGCGGCAAGTGTGCCTCTTGCCAGTGCATGCGCAGCAGCCGGTGGGCGATGCCGTGAAACGTACCGACCCACATGGTGCGAACCGAGATTTCCAACAATCCCTCGATGCGCTGACGCATCTCGGCGGCGGCCTTGTTGGTGAAGGTCACCGCCAACACGCCGTGCGGAGAGACGCCTTCCGCTTCGATGAGCCACGCGATGCGATGTACGAGCACCCGCGTCTTGCCGCTCCCGGCGCCGGCTAAGACCAAGGCATTGCCGACCGGCGCGGTGACCGCTTGGCGCTGCGGTTCGTTCAAACCTTCGAGAATGTGTGTGACGTCCACTAGCTATCGGTTCCGGCGACCAGTTCCAGCGGCTCGCTTTCGGGCAGTTTGGTTTGCCCTATTCGACGGTAACCGATTTGGCCAAATTTCTGGGTTGATCCACGTCCGTACCCTTCAGTACGGCAACGTGGTAAGCCAGCAATTGTAATGGCACGACGTAGACGATGGGAGCCAAAAGCGTATTTACCTCGGGTAATCGGATAACCGTTACCCCCGGTTCGTCCCGAAATCCGGAATTCTGGTCGGTAAACACGAACAGTTCCCCACCCCGGGCCCGAACCTCTTGCAGATTCGACCGGACTTTTTCCACCAATTCGTCATTCGGTGCGACAGCCACGACCGGCATGTCTTCATCCACCAATGCCAAGGGACCGTGTTTGAGTTCTCCAGCCGGGTAGCCTTCTGCGTGGATGTAGGAGATCTCCTTGAGCTTCAGCGCCCCCTCCATTGCCACCGGAAACATGAGGCCGCGCCCCAAAAACAAAGCGTGGTTGCGATCCGCGAACTTCTCGGCAAGTTCGGCAATGCGTTCGTCGAGGTCGAGTGCGGCTTCGACCGACGACTCGAGTCCGTGCAGATCCGCAACCAAGCCTGCCTCCGTCGTCTCGTCGAGGCCGTGCCGGCGTCCCAGCAGTAGCGTCAGCAGGAATAGATCCGTCAATTGCGCCGTGAACGCCTTGGTGGACGCCACGCCGACTTCGGTACCCGCTTGAATCATCAGCGCCAGATCCGATTCGCGCACACAGGAACTCGTTGGGACGTTGCAAATCGTCAGCGTTGCGACGTAGCCACCAGCTTTCGCCACTCTGAGTGCTGCCAGGGTGTCAGCTGTTTCACCGGATTGCGATATCGTGACGAACAGGCTTCCCGGTATGAGCGCGACCTTGCGGTAGCGGAATTCGCTGGCAATCTCGACCTGACACGGAATGCCAACCAACTCTTCCATCCAATAGCGGGCGATACAGGCCGCGTAGTAGCTCGTCCCGCACGCGACGATGGTCACCGCCTTGGTGCGATCGAAAACGTCGGACGCTTCGACCCCAAACGCTTGTTCCAGCACCTTGGTGCGTCCGACCCGACCTTCGAGCGTACGCCTGAGCACGCTCGGTTGCTCGAACACCTCTTTTTGCATGTGATGACGATAGTTGCCCTTGTCGATGTCGTCGTGCCCCAACTCCACCTTCACCGAAGACCGGATCACAAACTCGTCCTCCAAGTTCCAGACCGAGATTTCGTCGGCGGTGATCTCGACGAGGTCGCCTTCCTCGAGAAAGATGAAACGATCGGTCACGGCTTTGAGCGCGAGCACGTCCGAGGCGATGAAATTCTCGCCGATACCCTTGCCGATCACGAGCGGGCTCCCCACCCGTGCGGCAACGATGCGATTGGGGTCGTCGAAAGCGATCACGCCGAGCGCATAAGCACCCTCGAGACGCTTGACCGCACTGCGCACCGCTTCCAGCAGCCCAAGACCTTGCGCGTAGTAGTAATCAACGAGGTGCGCGATGACCTCCGAATCGGTTTCCGATGCAAAGCGATAGCCATCGCTTGTCAACTCGCGCTTAAGCGTCTCGAAGTTTTCAATGATGCCGTTGTGCACGAGACAGATGCGTTCGTTGGACGCGTGCGGGTGTGCGTTGTGCTCGACCGGCGAGCCGTGGGTCGCCCACCGTGTGTGGGCGATACCGATCTTGCCGTGCACCGGATTGGCTTGCAGATCCGCGGCCAACTCTTTGACCTTACCGACTTTGCGCCGCACATCCATGCGCGCCTCGCCGTCCGGTATCACCGCGATCCCCGCAGAGTCGTAGCCGCGATACTCGAGCCGTTGCAGACCCTCCAGCAATATCGGGGGAACGTTACGGTCTGCGACCGCGCCAACGATGCCGCACATAAGTTATCCCTCCGATTTCCGGTCAGAATTGCGACGATCGGGGCGTACCCAGCCGCGGATGTTGCGTTGCTTACCGCGGCCCACGGCCAACTCGTCGCGCGCGACTTTGGTGGTGATCGTGGATCCGGCTGCGACAAAGGCGCCGGAATCGATGTTGAGCGGCGCCACCAGCGTAGAGTTGGTACCGATGAATACCTCGTCGCCGATCACGGTGTGGTGTTTGTCGACCCCGTCGAAGTTGCAGGTAACGGTGCCCGCACCGACGTTGCAATCTTCGCCGAGTGTCGCGTCGCCTAAATAGGCAAGGTGGCTGGCCTTGCTGCCGCGGCCCAAATGGGCTTTCTTGGTCTCGACGAAATTGCCGATCTTCACCTCTTCGTCAAGCTCGGTACCCGGCCGAATGCGAGCAAACGGCCCCAGCGTGCAGCGCGCCGCGACGATGGCACCCTGGATGACCGTATGGGCCTCGACGCGCACGTCATCGCCGAGCACCGCATCCTCGATGACGACACCCGGCCCAAGGGCGACACGGCGGCCCAGCACCACGCGCCCCGACAAGACGACGTTGACATCGATGAAGCAGTCTTGCCCAGCCGTGACCTCGCCGCGAATATCGATACGCTGCGGATCGGCGATGGTGACCCCCTCGCGCATCAGCCGCTCGGCTTCACGCTTCTGGTAGATGCGCTCGAGTGCCGCGAGCTGCACCCGGTCGTTCACGCCGCTGACATCCTCGGCGTGCTCAGCGTTGATCCCCTCGACCGCAACCTGGTTCGCAACCGCGAGGCCGATGATGTCGGTCAGATAGTATTCGCCTTGCGCGTTGCCGGGCTCGACGGCTTGCAACAGTTGCTTCAACGCACCGCTGTTGAGCGCGAGAATGCCGGAGTTGATCTCCGCAATCGTTCTTTGTTCCGGGTTGGCGTCCTGGTATTCGACGATGCGCTCGATGGCACCGTTAGACCCTCGAACGATGCGTCCGAGTTCTGCGGGGTCGGCGAGAGTTGCCGTGACCACACCCAGGGCGCCACCTCGTGCGGCTTGCACACACTCATGCAGCGTTTGCGCCGCAACCAATGGCACGTCCGCATATACCACCAACACAACGCCGTCATCGTCGACGTGCGGCATGACTTGGCTGACCGCATGGCCGGTGCCGAGTTGCTCGCTTTGGTGCACCCATGCCACGTCGGCTTCGGTGCCGGCCTTTACTGCGTCGGCTTGATGCCCGACGACGACGTAGGTTGCGGCCGGTTGGAGCTTGCGAGTCGTGTGGATCACATGATCCAGCAAGGTACGACCAGCCAGTCGGTGCAGCACCTTCGGGTGCTCGGAACGCATACGGGTGCCTTGGCCGGCAGCGAGAATGATGATCGTCAGTTTCGGGTCCGAGGGCATGGGCCGAAATCCTTGGTGCCCAAAGCCGCGCATTATACGGCTCGCCAGCCGCAAAAGCTGTGACCCGTATTGTAAGTCGTCGAGGAGCGGATTCCGCGCCCAAAGCCGCGAACGACGGTGCTATCGCCCTCGGCGCTTGCGCAGTTCCTCAAGGGTGCGTTGCTGAGCCATGGCGTCGGCGAGTTGCGAGGCGGCCACGGAGAAGTCGAAGTCGGCCGCTTGCTCGGAAAGCGCTCGTTCCGCGGCTTCGCGCGCCTCTACGGCTGCTGCTTCATCTAAATCTTCAGCACGAGCGGCGGTATCCGCAAGTATCGTGACGACGCCCGGTTGTACCTCGAGAAAGCCGCCAGAAGCAAAAAACACTTCCTCGTCGCCGTTCTCGAGGCGTAGCTGGACGGGGCCTGGTCGAATGCCCGTCAACAACGGTGCGTGTCCCGGCAGGATGCCGAGTTCACCGAGGCTGCCCGTGACACTAACCATGGTCACAGTGCCCGAAAAGATCTCCCGCTCGGCGCTGACGATGTCACAGTGCATAGTTGCCATTATGATTACCTTCTGTCCAACCCCGGAACTAAGCTTCCAGGGTCTTTGCCTTTTCCATCGCGTCTTCGATATTGCCGACCATGTAGAACGCATTCTCCGGTAGGTGGTCGTACTCGCCGTCCAAAATGCCTTTGAAGCTTCGGACCGTGTCTTCCCGGCTCACGTACTTGCCGTCCTGGCCAGTGAACTGCTCGGCCACGAACATCGGTTGCGAGAAGAATTGCTGAACCTTGCGGGCGCGATAGACGAGCTGCTTGTCTTCCTCGGATAGTTCATCCATTCCGAGAATGGCAATGATGTCGCGCAGTTCCTGGTAGCGTTGCAGCGTCTGCTGAACACCCCGGGCAACGTCGTAGTGCTCCTGACCGACGACGTTGGGATCGAGCTGACGACTCGACGAGTCCAGTGGATCGACGGCCGGATAGATACCCAAGTCGGTGATCGCCCGCGAGAGGGTCACCGTCGAATCCAGATGCGCAAAGGTCGTTGCCGGAGACGGGTCGGTCAGATCGTCGGCCGGTACGTAAACCGCTTGCACCGAGGTGATCGATCCGCTCTTGGTGGTGGTGATGCGTTCTTGCAGCGTACCCATCTCTTCGGCCAAGTTTGGCTGGTAGCCTACGGCCGAAGGCATACGTCCCAACAAAGCCGATACCTCGGTACCCGCCAACGTGTAGCGGTAGATGTTGTCGATGAACAGCAACACGTCGCGTCCATCGTCGCGAAATTTTTCGGCTAGCGTGAGGCCGGTGAGACCCACGCGTAGCCGGTTGCCGGGGGGTTCGTTCATCTGTCCGAACACCAGTGAGATCTTGTCGAGCACGCCGGCGTCCTTCATCTCGTAGTAGAAGTCGTTGCCCTCGCGGGTACGCTCGCCGACACCAGCGAACACCGACAATCCGGAATGCTCGTGGGCAATGTTGCGGATCAATTCCAACATCGTCACGGTCTTGCCGACACCGGCGCCCCCGAACAGTCCAACCTTGCCGCCTTTGGCGAACGGGCAGATGAGGTCGATGACCTTCACCCCGGTCTCCAACAGTTCATTGCCGCCCATCTGATCCTCGTAACTCGGCGCCTTGCGGTGAATCGGCATGGACTCTTGAGCGTTGATCGGACCCTGCTCGTCGATCGGCTGGCCGAGCACATCCATGATGCGACCCAACGTCTCCTCTCCCACCGGTACGGAGATCGGACTGCCCGTGTTGGTCACTTCGAGTCCGCGGGAGAGGCCGTCGCTGGTGCCCATGGCAATGGTGCGTACAACACCGTCACCCAACTGCTGCTGCACCTCCAGCGTGGTGCCGCTGCTCGTGACCTGCAACGCGTCATAGACGCTCGGAACGTCTTCCCGATTGAACTCGACGTCAATCACCGCTCCAATGATTTGTACGATTCGACCGCTCGACATGCTTTTGCCTCTTCTCTTGAACTTCTAAACTTTAAACTTGAGCTGTGCAGCGCCTACACGGCTGCTGCACCGCCTACTATCTCTGCAATTTCTTGCGTGATCGCCGCCTGGCGCGCGTTGTTGTATATCAGCCTGAGCTCATCGATGAGCGTCTCGGCGTTGTCTGTCGCGTTCTTCATCGCGATCATCTTCGCCGCCTGTTCGCAGGCGCCATTTTCGACGACCGCCTGATAGACCTGTGATTCGATGAAGCGCATCACGAGACCTTCGACCAGCTCACGCGCATCCGGTTCGTATAGATAGTCCCAACGATGCTGCAGCTCTTCGCCGGTGTCCGGGTCCAAGGGCAATAACTGCCGCATCTGCGGAGATTGCGTCATGGTGTTGACGAAATCGTTGCTGGCGATATAGAGCCGATCGATCTTGCCTTCCTCATAGGCATCGAACATCACCTTCACGTTGCCGATGAGATCCGCTAATACCGGGTTCTCACCGACATCGGATACGGCTCCCAAGATGTTGCCGCCGACCGACCGGAAAAACGCCGCGGCCTTATTGCCAACCAACGCCAGATCGGATTCCACCCCCTTGGCGTGCCACTCCGCCATATCACGCAACAGCGCGCGGAATAAATT